>CACXRO010000009.1 GCA_902770045.1 uncultured bacterium | reverse complement strand
CCCGACGCGCTCTGGGAGCAGTTCCAGAAGTCCGGCGCCTACGTGGTAAAGCAGTGGAGCGCCAACGAGGACTGGAACCAGTCGATGGCCTACCAGCGGCTGAAGACCGACGCCGAGCGCGAGGAGTTCCGCAGGAAGTACCCGAACACCACGTTCGTCGCGCCAGATAAGATCTGGCAGTGGCGCAAGGACCACGGCATCAGGATCCTCCTCTGCCTCGAGAACTACGGCGTCACCACCAACTACCTGCCGTTTGCGCGCACCGACGACATCACTGTCGTCAAGGAGAAGATCCTCGAGATGGTCCAGTGGATCGTCGACAACGGCTTCCAGGACCAGGTGATCGGCTTCGAGCTCGGCAACGAGCCGTACTTCGGCAGCGAGCCGGAGAAGTTCGCCGCGCGCTGGTCCGAGATCGTCCCCGAGATGAAGCGCATCTTCCCCGAGGCCGAGATCGGCTTCTCCATCGCCGAGTACCGCGACGGCGACCCCGACGTAGCGGCGGTCCGCGCGCGCTCCACCGCGGTGGACAAGTGGTTCGAGGGTGGCTCAGAGTTCGGCTTCAACAAGATCAACCAGTGGTCGGGGCGCTTCATCGTCGCCTTCTCCAACTGCCTCGACCTCTGCTCGCACGTCATCTACCACTTCTACGGCGGCGACGCCGCCTACGGCTGTGGCGCGAGCGGCTTCGCGCGCATCCGCAACTTCGCGAAGGCGTTCCCCGAGGTGAAGGACAAGCGGGTGTGGATCACCGAATGGCGCGAGCGCTCCGACGAGGACTGCCGCTGCCAGCAGATGCACTCGTCGTCGATCTTCAAGGCCCACTACGCGCTTGCCTGCATCTGCCAGCCGAACATCGACTCGATCAACCTCCACAGCTGCAACTCGCTCGCCGGCGGGTTCAACATCGCCACCGGCGACGGCTCGTGGTACGTCCAGTGGGATCCCGCCGGGCGCGACTTCACCGACCCGGACTTCACCGGCCGTCCGCGCATCGAGACCGGTCCGGTGGGCCCGGTTTTCAGCATGTACAACCAGGCGCTCATCGCCCACCCGCTCATCATGGACCACGGCACCGGCGGCGGCGGCTCGATCACCAACTCGAGCTACTGGAGCGCCAACGTCTTCTATGGCTTCCACCATGCGATGGTCGGCTGGCTCACCTATGGGGCGGATCCCAAGAGCAAGCCGAAGAACAAGGGCAACGCGGAATGGGTGCTCGCGACCAACCCCGACCGCACCTCGATCGCCATCCTCGTCTGCAACTCCCTCGACTTCGACTGGAAGCCGACGCTGGCGATGACCGGCGCCAAGCCCGGCCGCGCGCACTACCGCACCTTCAGCTGCCCCGACGAGAAGCGGATCTTCGTGCACCAGATCCCCGGCGAGCCGAAGCCGACGATCGAGGCCGAGTACGACGGCGACGCGGCGAGCCTGGTGGTGCCCGCCTACACTATCGCCACCATCACCATCCCCGTCGTCAAGTGACGGCATTGCCAGCGCCTAAACGAAAGGACCAACGATGAAAACCAATGTCTTCAGGACGGCCGCGGCGGCGGCGCTCTGCCTCGTCGCGGCGGCGGCGGCGGCGAAGGACTTCTCCACCACGATCGACCTCGCCCCGGCGCAGCCGCTGGCGCGGGTGCCGAAGAAGTTCCCCGGCTTCGGCTACGTCTGCGACCCCAAGGTCGGCGGCGAGGAGACTGTGCTCGAGTACCGTCATTCCGGCGCTTGGGCGCTCAAGACCAAGGTCTGCGACGACAAGACGCTCGAGTTCCTCGTGCGCAACCGCATCTCGATCCTGCTGGTGCTGGACGGCACCCGCGAGAAGATCAACGCCGATCTGAAGCGCATCGCCGACGGCAAGTACGGCGCCGCAATCGCCGGCTTCCAGCTCGGCGACCGGCCCGACGGCGACGCCGACGCCGAGAAGTGGCGCGCGGCGGTGGCGTCGATCCGGCGCAGGTTCAAGGACACCCCCATCGCCATCCCGGCGGCGGACGCCAAGCCGCCGATGGCGAAGATGCTGGCGGACCGGATGCGCGACGTCTCCAAGCTCGTCTACGACTTCTCCAAGGTCCCCGCGCCCTACAAGAAGCTCAAGGAGATCACCAAGTCGATCACCTTCGGCGGCAACAAGGACCTGAAGCGCATGCGCCTCTGGGTGATCGCACCCGACCGGATGCCGGGGAGCGACGAGTCCGCCCGCTCCGATTTCAAGACCACCAGCTGGAAGATCCACTGGATGATGTCTGCCTACGCGGTGGAGGCGGTGGACGCGGTGCTCTTCAACCAGCCGATGCGGCCGGACGAGTTCGGTTACACCCTGCGCTACCTCGGCCAGGCCTTCCGCGACCACGGCGTCGTGCTCATGCACGGCGAGTCCGCGTCGGCGGACGCGGCGAAGTCGAAGACCAGCTCGCCCGATCTCGAGCAGGACTTCGACGACCTCACCGGCGGCTTCGGCGGCGAGGACAACATGAAGATCATCGCCTCGCCCAAGGCCTGCGCCAACCTCGCCGACGGCAAGAATGGCGATGTCGAGTATCTTGCGCTCGCGAACGGCTCCGACCGCCTTTGCCTGGTGATGGTCAACACCTCCGGGCGGCGCACCAAGTACACGGTCGAGACCAAGGGCAAGAAGACCGGCAACTGCACCATCCGCCGCATGTTCTTGGATCCCGAGACGAAGAAGGTGAAGCGCGAGGCGTTCGGCGGCTACGGCCAGCCCGGGCTCCCCTACACCTCCTACGTCGAGCCGGACGCGGTGGAGACCGTGACCCTGATCCTCACCGACAAGAAGCACAACCAAGCTGGCTACTGACGGCAATGGCGCGCGGCGTTTTCATCACCTTCGAGGGCGGCGAGGGCTGCGGCAAGTCGACGCAGGCGGCAATCCTCAAGGACGCGCTTGAGCGCTCGGGGCGGAAGGTGCTGCTCACCCGCGAGCCCGGCGGCACCTGGCTTTCGGAGGAGATCCGCGCGCTCCTCAAGGACCAGGCCGAAGACCCGCCGTGCGATCGCGCGGAGACGCTCCTGTTCCTCGCGGCGCGCGCGCAGCTGGTGGAAAGGGTGATCCTGCCAGCGCTCGAGCGCGGCGAATGGGTGGTCTCCGACCGCTTCAGCGACTCCACCCTCGCCTACCAGGGGCATGGGCGCGGCCTGCCGCTCGACCTGCTAGCCGAGGCGAACGGCTTCGCCTGCCGCGGTCTGAAGCCCGACCTGACCTTCCTCTTCGACCTGCCGCCGGCGGAGGCGGAGCGGCGCATGCGCGAGCGCGAGGTCCGCGAGAACGCCAGCGCCGACCGCATCGAGCGCGAGGCGGCCGACTTCCACGAGCGCATCCGCCGCGGGTTCCTGGCGATGGCGGCGGCGGAGCCGGAGCGGTTTGTGGTCCTGGACGCCGCGGCGTCCAGAGAAGAGATTGCGGAGAGGATATGGATGGAGTTGAGGCGTTTCGGCTGATCGCGCGCGCGATCGACTCGGGCTCCGCCGCCCACGGCTACCTCGTCGTCGGCGACGTGCGCGGCAACGCAGCGGAGCTGGTGAGGAGGGTGCTCGAGAAGCTTTTCCCCGACGAGCGCGACCAGATCGCCGCTGGCGTCCACCCCGACGTGGTGACCCTTGAGCCCGAGGGCAAGAAGCGCATCATCACCATCGACTCGATGCGCGAGCGCATCGTCGAGCCGATGGCCTCCACCTCTTTTTCCGGCGGCTGGAAGGTCGGCATCGTCTCCGGCGCCGACCGGCTAAACAACGAAAGCGCGAACGCCTTCCTGAAGTCGCTCGAGGAGCCGCCGCCGAAGACGATGTACTTCCTCCTGACCGACCAGCCGGACGCGATTCTGCCCACCATCGTCTCGCGTACCCAGCGCATCGACCTCAAGCTGCCTCCGGGTCTGCTCGAAGGCGAGGAGTACGAGGCGGTCGCGGAGGCGTTCGCGGCGAAGGACGCCGCCCGCCTTGCGGAGATCCTCGACTCGCTCGTCGAGGAGGCGCCGGAGGCGGACGCCGCGCTCGTGCGGCGCCGGTTCTTCCGCACGCTCCTCTCGTTCGCGCGCTCGATGGTCCTTTCCGGCAAGCTCCCGCGCCACCAGGCGTTCCGCAACGTCGAGTTCGTAGAGGAGGCATACCGCCGCTGCGAGAAGTCCATGAAGGCGGAGCCGGTCCTCTCCTACCTCCTCGACCGCTTCGCCTTTTGAACCGCGGCGGATTCCGCGGCGTTTATAGGGGCATGAAAGCAGAGATACTAGTCGTTTCCGTCGCCGCCGCCGGGCTCGCCCTCGCGGACGGCGCGTCCACCAATGCCGTCGCCGACCTGGGCACCGTGACCGTCGAGGCGAGCGCGCTCTCGAAGTACCGGCCCGATGCGGTGTCCGGCGCGACCTTTACCGCCGAGCCACCCGAGCGGCTGCCGACTGTCGTCGACACGCTCACCTCCGACTTCATCCGCGAGCGCAACCCGACCGACCTCAACGACCTTCTCCGTTGGGTGCCGGGCATCGAGACTGGCGGCACCTCGCTCCTGGTGCGGCAGCCCGGGCTCTTCACCATCCGCGGCATGGGCGGCACCGAGCCGACGTTTGACGGGGTGGTTCCGATCGGCCGCGGCGCCGGGCTCTTCATGGACCCGTTCATGATGGACCGCGTCGAGGTGGTGAAAGGTCCGATCGCGTCGCTCACCGGCGGCGCCGGCGCGCAGCAGAACAACAACGGCGCGGGAGGGTCCGTGAACATGTACCTCAAGGGCGCGCACTTCGACCGCAGCGAGGTCAACTTCCAGGAGAACACTTCGATCGGCCGCAACACCTGGCGCCAGCGCGGCATGGTGGACGCGAACGAAGTGCTCGTCGAAGACGCCCTGGCGATCCGCCTGCCGCTGTCGCTCGACTTCTACTCGCCTGCCTACACCGCCGCCGGGTCGCAGGACGGTGCGCGCCCGCGCCAGCAGTACACCCTGGCTCCGTCGTTCGTCGCGAAGCCGTCCGACGCCGTCTCGTTCGGCGTCAAGTCGATGTTCGTCTACTCCGACTCGCCCAGCTACATCGGCATCCCGGTCTGGCGCGGCGCGCCCGCGGCGGGCTACGGCTGGTACGAGTCGTCGTGCCGCAAGACCGACCGCTCGACCTACAAGGGCGTGATGGTGAACCCCTGGGTCGACTGGCAGGTGACGGACGAGTGGCTGCTCAAGTTCGGCGGCTCGTTCATGTACTCGCACATGGAGCAGACCACCCGCGAGCCGTACACTTCGTATTCAGTTGACGCGAACGGCAACCCGACCGGCGCGTTCCTCAACTACTGCAACACCGGCTGGTGGCCCAGCGGCGAGAAGTACATGACCTCCGGCTTCTCCGAAAGCCGCATGTTCCAGCAGAGCTACACCGCCTACACGCGCTCCATCTACACGCTCGAGGAGCTGCCGTTCGGCTTCAGGAACACGTTCGTCGTCCAGCCGGACTTCTACTACCACGGCGCCGGCGGCTTCGGCGGCCCGGTCTCGCGCTACGGCGCGATGGTGCAGGACTCGCTCGGCTGGGGGTGGATCACGCTCCTCGCCGGCATCCGCTACGACTACTTCGTGGAGAACGACAATACCCAGTCCATGCGCAACACCAGGACCGGTGCCGTCACCACCACCCACTACGACGAGGCGCGCGCCTTCGCGTTCTCTCCGCGCGGCGGGCTCACGGTGCAGCCGCTCGACTGGCTGGTCTTCTTCGGCAACGTCTCGCAGACCCAGACCCCGACGCTCGGCTACCGCAACTCCGACGGCACCCGCCCCGACGACCCCTGGACCGCGACGCAGTGGGAGGCTGGCTTCCGGGTGCGGCCGCTCGAGAAGCTGTGGTTCAGCGCGTCCTACTTCAACATCGAGCAGGAGAACACTCCCGTCGCCGAGACCTCGGGCGGCCAGACGTACTACTGGTTCGACGGGCACAACCGCTCGAAGGGCGTGGAGCTGTCGCTCTCCGGCGACGTGACCGAGAACTGGTCGGTGATGGCGATGTACGCCTACACGCTCTACGAGGACTGCACCAAGTCCGGCATGGCCGGCGAGTTCGAGCGCATCCCGCGCCACGCCGCGACCTTCAACACGTCCTACCGCCTGCACGGCTTCGACTGGATTGAGGACGTGGTAGTGGGCATGGGCTACCGCTTCCGGTCGATGAGCTACGCCACGATGCGCGGCGCGTTCGTGAACGAGAACCTGCGCTTCGACCCGAGCCACGTCTTCGACGTCAACTTGTCGATACCGCTCTCGAAGTTCGGCTGGCGCGACGACTGGTTCCTCACCCTGGGCGTCAGGAACATCTTCGGCGAGAAGTACTTCGACACCTCGCGCCACTACTACGAGTGCTTCGCGGGCGAGCCGCGCACCTTCGAGATCGGCCTCCGCGGCAGGTTCTGAGCCTCCTCCCGGCGCCGGCCTACTCGGCCGGCGGGAAGGTCCCGGCGGAGACTTCGCGGACGTAGGACGCGAATGCGCCGCGCACCACCGCGGCGAGGTCGGCGTACTTCTTCACGAACGACGGGACCTTCTCGTTGAGCCCGAGGAGGTCGTGCATCACCAGCCACTGCGCGTCGCAGACTGGGCCGGCGCCGATGCCGACGGTGACGATCTTCAGCGCCGCGGTTATCTCCGCCGCCAGCTCCGAGGGAATGCACTCGAGCGTCACCGCAAACGCCCCGGCCGCCTCGACCGCCTTCGCGTCCGCCAGCACCTGGTCTGCCGCCTCGCGGGTCTTGCCCTGCTTCTTGAAGCCGCCGTAGGAGTTGACGCTCTGCGGCGTCATCCCGACGTGCGCCAGCACCGGGATCCCGGCGGTGGTCAGCCGGCGGATGAGCGGGGCGACGGACGCGCCGCCCTCGAGCTTGACCGCGTCTGCGCCGGCCTTGATTACCGCGACGGCGTTGCGCATGGCGTCGTCCTCTCCGCACTGGTAGGAGCCGAACGGCATGTCGCCGACCACCAGCGCCTCCTTGGCCGCCCGCGCGACCGCGCCGACCGCGGCCAGCGTGTCGGACATCTCCACCGGCAGCGTCGTCTCGTAGCCGAGGGCGTTCATCCCCAGCGAGTCGCCGACGAGGATGATCGGCACGCCCGCCTCGTCCGCGAGGCGGGCAAAGCAGGCGTCGTAGGCGGTGCAGCAGCCGAGCTTCTCCACGCCCTTAGACTTCCTGATGCGGTCGACGTTCCACTTCTTCATCTCTTGCGCTCCTCCGAAGCAAAGGAAAACTGGTGGACCCTGCGGGACTTGAACCCACGACCAAGGGATTATGAGTCCCCCGCTCTGACCGACTGAGCTAAGGGTCCGTGTAGGTGCGTATTATACCAAAATTCGCGGACCGCGGCACAGACCGCGTCATCCCGCGAACCCGGCCGCCATCGTGGCGAGGATGAGGATCGGCACGAAGTACTTCATGAGGAAGCCGAAGACGGCCGGGAAGCGCATGCCCGCGCCAGCCGACGCCTCGCGCTCGAACTTGCCGTATCCCCAGCCCTGGCCGGAAACTGCGAAGACGCAGATGAGCAGCGCCCCGAGCGGCAGCCAGAACTGCCCGAAGACGAAGTCCTCCCACCCCAGGACCGGGCCGAAGAACACGGTCGGCAGCGAAAGCGCCGCGACGGCGACCGCGACCGCGACGGCGATCCACGTCCGCTTGCGCCGGAGCTCGTCCACGAGTCCGCCGATGATGCACTCGAACACGGCCACGATGGTGGTAAGCGCGGCCAGGGTGAGGAAGAGGAAGAAGAAGAACCCCCAGACCCGTCCGCCCGCCATGCTGGCGAACACCTTGGGCAGGGCGACGAAGATTAGCCCCGGGCCGGAGGTGACGTCGACCCCGTAGCTCGCGCACGCCGGGAAGACCACCATTCCCGAGAGGACGGCGACGAAGGTGTCGATCGCGATGATCCAGGCAGTTTCCGACGCCAGCGAGCGCTCGCGGCCCACGTAGCTGCCGAAGATGGCCATGCAGCCGACGCCGACCGAGAGGGTGAAGAACGCCTGGCCCATGGCGCCGAAGACCGCCCGCCAGGGATGCGCGGCAAACGCCGCCCAGTCGGGCGAGAGGTAGAACCTGAGCCCGTCGCGCGCGCCGGGAAGGGTGAGCGCCTTGGCGGCCAGGACGCCGAGGATGGCCAAAAGCGCGATCATCATGAACTTGGTGGCGCGCTCGACGCCGTTGCGCACGCCGGCGATGCAGATCGCGGCGGCGACGGCGACGACGACGGAGAGGCTCGCGAAGCACACGGCGTGGTCGCCGAGCAGCGCGGAGAACTCCACCGGGCCGCCGCCGCGGAGGTAGTCGGCGGAGTACTTGAGCAGCCAGCCGGCGACGTCGGTGTAGTAGATCATCAGGAGGAAGTTGCCGGCGAAGATCACCTTGCCGACGAAGGACCAGAGCCGGCGGCGGCGCTCCGCGGCGAGCGCCCCCATCGCGCCTGAGATGCCCATCCTCGCCGCGCGGCCGATGGCGAGCTCGGCGGTGAGGAGCGGGAACCCGAGCAGGACGAGGAACACGAGGTAGACGAGCACGAACGCGGCACCGCCGTTCTGGCCGACCATGAACGGAAATCTCCACACGTTGCCCAGCCCGACGGCGCATCCCGCCGCCAGCATCAGGAACCCCAGCCGCGACTTCAGCCGCGCCCTCGTGCCGTCATTGCTCAATTTCACCACCCCAGTTCATTTTGCTTCGTGTGCGAATTATAGCAAATCCAGGCGCGCGTCAGCAAGAGCGCGGCGTACCACGCGGCGCACGCGCCGAGCCCCCATTCTTCCACCTCGAAGTTCGCCCAGCCGAGGCCGGAGACCGCCCGCGAGACGCCGGTCATCGCCTTCGTCACGAGCGCGGCGAGGTTGTTGAGGTGCGCCGCGGCGGTTTCGGAGACGAAGCCCGCGAGCGCGCCGACGACGCCAGTCGCCACCGAGAGCGTCGCCGCGGGCAGGAGCGCGAGGTTGGCGACGATGCCGCCGGGGGTGAAGCGGCCGAACGCGTTTGCGGCAATCGGCGCTCCCGCCGCCCAGGCGGCGAAGGAGAAGAAGAGCGCCTTCGCCCAGAGGCTGCCGAGCCGCTCCGCCGGGCGCACGGCGAGGATCAGCGCGAGCATCACCGTGAACGAGAGCCGGCAGCCGACGTCCGCGACCATCCGCGGGTCGGCGAGATGCACCGCGAGGAAGGTGAGCGACCAGGCGCGGAGCGCGTCCGGCCGCCGCCAGAACACCGGCGCGAGCAGGTAGAGGCTCGCCATCGCCGCCGCCCGCACCGCGCTCGGCGGCGCGCCGATCATGTAGACGTAGAGCCAGAGCGGCGGCAGCGCCGCGGCGCCGGCGAGCCGCTGGGGCACGAACGCGAGCATCAGCAGCACCATCAGGGTCCTGGCGACGATCATCACGTGGAGCCCCGAGATCGCGAAGACGTGGATCGACCCCGACTCCACGAAGGCGCGCCTCAGCTCCGGCTTCAGCCGCCAGCGCTCGCCGAGCAGGATCGCGCGGTTGACGGCGCACGCCTCGGCGTCCCGCTCGATCCCGACCGCCGCCTGGCGCGAGAAGGCGCGGCGGAGCGGCGCCGCGGCGGCGGAGGAGCGGGCGCGGCGGGGACTGTCCCGCAGCCACGGCGAGTGTTTGAGCTCCTCCTCCTGCGGCGCGACCGCGAGGAAGAAGAGCGCCGCGCCGGCGAACGCCGTGGCGACCAGGCGCCAGCCGGGCAGCCGGAAGCCGTGGCCGAGGAGCGCGGCAAGCGCCGCGGCGATGGCGAAGAGCGGCCACGAGCCGCACGCGGCGGGCCGCAGCGACGCGAACCACTCGCCGGCGAACAGCGCCGCGCAGATGTAAAGCAGGTTCATTGGCGCGTATCATAGCATTTCCGCCGTTTGCGAACCTTAAGCGAACCTTAAGCGAATCTAAAGACGAATTTAGATTCGCGCGCGGCGGAATTTGGTATAATGCGCATTTCAACATGGAATCGGACGGTACCAGGGGCGGCGCCAAGCCGTATGCGGAGATAGTCCGTCTCGTGTGGCCGCTGGCGCTCGGGATGGTGAACAACGCGGTCATGCAGTTCGTCGACCGCGCCTATCTCGCGCACAGTTCGCTCGCTGCGCTCGAGGCGGTGCTGCCGGCCGGGATGCTGATGTGGATCTTCGCGGGCTTCTTCCAGTCCGTCGTCGGCTACTCCTCGGTGCTGGTCGGCGTCGGCCACGGCGCGAGCGACCACGAGCAGTGCCGCGACGTCTACCGCGCGGCGAAGTTCGTCGCGTTCGCCTCCGCGCTCCTCTCGCTGCCGCTTGTGCCGCTCGGCCGGCATCTGCTTGCGCTGGCCGCGCCGGGTCCGCAGGCGCTGGCGCTGGAGCGGGACTACTTCACGATCACGATGGCGGGCTCGTTCGCGGTCTACCTGCAGATGGCGGCGGCGTCGTACTTCACCGGCCGCGGCCGCACCCGGCTTGTCTTCTGGGTGAACCTCGCCGGCAACGCGCTCAACGTCGTGCTCGACCCGGTGCTCATCTTCGTTTGCGGCTGGGGGATCGCCGGCGCGGCGGCGGCGACGGTCGCGTCCATGCTCGCCCAGGCGGTCGCGCTCGGCTTCGCCGCCGAGCGGGAGATGCGCCGGGAAGGGGACCCCACCTCCTTCGCCGGCGTGCGCCGCCAGGTCGGGCGGATGCTTCGGTTCGGGGTTCCTTCCGGCGCCTACACGGTGCTCAACATCCTCTCGTTCACCATCTTCGTGTTCGTGACCGGCGGCGTGGGCGAGCTGGAGCTCGCCGCGTCCAACGCCTGCTTCACGGTGAACTACCTCCTCTTCGCGCCGATGGAGGGGTTCTCGATCGGCGCCTCCACCCTGGTCGCGCAGGCGATCGGCCGCGGCGACCTCGCGGCGGCGCGCGCGGACGCGCGGCGGACGATTCTCCTCGGCGTGGGGCTTGTCGCGGCGCTTTCGCTCGCGGTGGTGGTCTGCTCCGGCCCGATCCTCTCCATCTTCGCCTCGCAGGCCGGCGAGCGGACGGAGGAGTTCATGCGCCTCGGGTTCGTGCTGCTCCTCATCATGGCGGCCTGGCAGGTGTTCGACGCGGCGGACGTGATCGTCTCCGGTGCGCTCAAGGGCGCGGGCGACACGCACTTCGTGATGACCTGGATGCTAGTGACGGCGTTCCTCTTCTGGCTGCCGCTCGTCTTCGCCGTGCGCCACTGGCACAACACCATGCCGGCCCTGTGGGGGACGATGGTCGTCTACGTGGTCGTCATCTGCATCGGCTCGTTTGTCCGCTGGCGCCGCGGCAGCTGGGCCAGCCGCCTGACCGGCATCTCGGTCCAATCCTTGTAGCCCTAAGCCCTTTTTCCCGCCCGCTCGAAAACTACACTTAAGCATACGGCGGCGGTGACGGCGGCGGATTCTCCGCCAAGGCACCGACTGCGAACGCCGACGGCGAGATGTCCCCATACTACGGACGCGGCGGCGCGGGCGACGATGACCCAGCTCCCGGACTCGGTCTATTACCTGCGGTAGGAAGTAACACACGGATTTGTTCGCGACTACGTCGCTCACCGATGGCGAAGGTCGTAGACCTGAGCCAATCCGTGTGTTTGCCGTCCGCGAGCCGCGAAAAATGGTATAATACGCATTCAAATGTCGAAGCGTGTTATAATCCTCGGAGTGACCGGCTCAATCGGCGGCAACGCGGTTGACGTCGTCCTGTCGCATCCCGGCGAATTCCAGGTCGCCGCGGTGTCGGCGCTGCGTCGCCGCGAGGAGTGCGAGGCGGTCGCGAAGCGCCTCGGCGCTAAGGCATATATTGGCGAGGACGCGGCGCTCCGGGCGGTCGAGGAGAACGACGCCGACGTCTGCCTCGTCGCCACCGTCGGGCTCTCCGGACTTAAGCCGACGCTCGCGGCGATCGAGAAGGGGATGGACGTCGCGCTTGCCACCAAGGAGGTGCTGGTGATGGCGGGCGAGCTGGTCCGTCGCCGCGCCGAGGCGCGCGGCGTGAGGATCCTGCCGGTCGACTCCGAGCACTCCGCCGTCTTCCAGTGCATCCAGGGCTGCAAAGCGGACGAAGTCGACCGCATCACGCTCACCGCTTCCGGCGGTCCGTTCCTCGACGAACCCGCCGACCTCTCGGCGGTGACGGTGGAGCAGGCGCTCCACCATCCGCGCTGGCGGATGGGCCCGAAGGTGACGGTCGACTCGGCGACGATGATGAACAAGGGCTTCGAAATCGTCGAGGCGAGCTGGTTCTTCGGCGTCCCGGCCGGCCGCATCGACGTCGTGGTGCATCCCGAGTCGGTCGTCCACTCTCTCGTCACGATGGCGGACGGCGCGACGCTCGCGCAGCTTTCGCCTCCCGACATGCGCGTCGCGATCCAGTACGCGCTTTCGTGGCCGCGGCGGCTCGAGTCCGAGCGCGCCAGGCTCGACCTCGCCTCGTTCGGCGCGCTTACCTTCCGCGCGCCCGACGAGCGGCGCTTCCCGTGCCTCGCCCTCGCCCGCGCGGCGATCGCCGCGGGCGGCCTCGCGCCGGCGACGCTGGCCGCGGCGGACGAGCTCGCGGTCGCGGCGTTCCTCGCCGGGCGCATCGGCTTCATGGACATCCCGCGCCTCGTCGAGCGCGCGCTCGGGGTGGTGCCGCCGGGCGCGTGCGACTCCGAGGAGGCCGTCCACGCCGCCGTCGGCGCGGCCGAGCGGGCCTTCGCCTCCGCCAGTACGCCAACTTCAACCAAATGAGAGCCTGAAATGGGAATCATCGCAACCGTCTTCTACATCGTCGTCTGCGTGCTCTTGTTCGCGCTGGCGATACTCGTCCACGAATTCGGCCACTTCGTCGTGGCGCTGTCGCTCGGCCTTCGGGTCGAGGCGTTCTCGATCGGCTTTGGCAAGGCGATCTGGAAGAAGCGCATCCGCGGCGTCGAGTACCGGCTGAGCTGCCTGCCGCTCGGCGGGTACGTGTCGATACCGGATGTCGACCCCGAGGGCACCAAGGCGCTGGAAGGGGAGTCCGGCGGCGCGGCGGCCAAGTCGGCGCCGATTCCGCCGTGGAAGGAGATCGCTGTCGCGGTGGCGGGTCCGGCGATGAACGTGGTGCTGGCGGTGGTGCTGGCGGTGGTGCTTTCGCTCGCACCGGGCGCGAAGTTCGGGACGACCGAGCCGGTGGTGGACATTGTCCCCGACGGGACGCCGGCGGCGAAGGCGGGCTTCATGCCCGGCGACCGCGTGGTCTCGGTGAACGGGCGCGAGGTGAACACCTGGACCGACCTGCAGACCGAGGTGCAGATCACCGGCGGCAAGGAGGCGGTGTTCATGGTGGAGCGCGGAGAGGCGATGGTGGCGCTGCCGACGACGCCGGAGCGCGACCAGGTGACGGGCGCGCTGTTCATCGGAGCGGTCAACACCAACTCCTGCGGCGCGACGGCGTGGATGCCGGCGCGGAACCCGGTCCGCCAGCTCGCCTGGGACGCCGGGGCGATCTTCCGCGTGCTCAAGGGCCTGACGACGCCGAAGGAGGCGAAGGCGACCGCCGGCGCGCTGGGCGGCCCGGTGATGATCGCCGAGGGCATCTACCGCTCGCTCCGCCACAGCACCTGGGACGGCGTGGGCTTCCTCCGCTTCCTCAACGTCAACCTCGCCGTCCTCAACCTGCTGCCGATACCGGTGCTGGACGGCGGGCTCATCCTCTTCTCCCTGATTGCGCTCGTCTTCCGCCGTCGCGTGCCGGAGCCGGTGGTAAGGATGGTGTCGATGTTCTTCATGTACCTGCTCATCGCGCTGATGGGGCTTTTGGTGGTGAAGGACTCCATGCGCAGCTGGCGCATCCACACTCGGAAGGCGAAGATCGCGGAGGTGGTCGAGGACATCCAGGAGGCGTCGACGAATGCGGCGGACAACGCGCGAGACTAAGGTCGGATCCGTGTCCGTCGGCGGCGGGGCGCCGGTGAGCGTGCAGTCGATGGCGAACGTCGACCCGCACGACGCGAAGGCGATCGTCGAGCAGGCGAACGCCTGCGCCGAGCGCGGCTGCGACATCTTCCGGCTCACCGTGCCCGACCTCGAGGCGGCGAAGACGCTTGCCGAGGTGAAGAAGTCGGTCGCAATGCCGCTCGTCGCCGACATCCACTTCGACTACCTCTGCGCGCTGGCGGCGCTCGAGGCGGGGGCGGACGCGCTGAGGATCAACCCCGGCAACATCGGCTCCCGCGAGCGCGTGCAGGCGGTCGCGCGCGCGGCGAAGGCGGCTGGCGCTCCGATCCGCGTCGGCGTGAACGCGGGCTCGCTCGAAAAGGACCTTAGGGACGACCCGCGCCCGCTCCCCGAGCGGCTCGCCGAGTCGGCGCTGCGCCACCTGAAGCTGTTGGAGGACGAGAGCTTCCGCGACGTGGTGCTGAGCGCGAAGGCGTCGAACGTCGCAGACACCCTGGCCGTCTACCGCATCCTCGCGGAGCGCACCGACTGTCCGCTCCACCTCGGGGTCACCGAGGCCGGGACGCTCGTCCCCGGCGCGGTGCGCAACTCCGTCGCGCTCGGCATCCTGCTTTCGGAGGGGATCGGCGACACCATCCGCGTCTCGCTCACCGCGAAGCCGGAGAAGGAGGTGCGCGTCGGGCTCGAGATCCTGCGCGCGCTGGGGCTGCGCGAGCCTGGCCCGGCAGTGACGAGCTGCCCGACCTGCGGGCGCACGCGGGTGGACCTGGTGCGTGTCGCGACCCAGGTGGAGGACGCGCTCGAGATACTTTCCCGCGACCCCGAGCGCCGTCCCGCGCCGTTCCCGAAGGTGGCCGTGATGGGCTGCGCGGTGAACGGTCCCGGCGAGGCCGCCGGGGCGGACGTCGCGCTCTGCGGCGGAGACGGGGATTTCGTACTTTACGTGCGCGGCCGTCCGGTCGGCCGCGTCTCACAGGAAGAAGCAGCAGCAAAGGTGGTTGAACATGCGCTATCTCTACAATAACATCCAGGTGATCCTCATCGCCTTCGTGGTATCTTCGCTTGCATGGATGTTCGGCGGCACGCGGGGTCCGCTGATCGTCGCGGTCGCGCCGTGGCTCCTCCTGGTGCTCGCCGAGATCGTCTTCTTCCTGCCGCAGCGGCACGACAAGGAGTCGATCTACGACGCGCGCGACCGGGTGTGGGACGCGATGAAGCACGATCCCTTCGCCTGGATCGTGGCGCTCACGCTCTTCCTGCTGCTGATCCCGCTCGCCAACAACGGCCTCTGCCCGGACTGCGACGCGGCGCTCATCGCCCAGGGCGTCGACCCGTCGCCGCGCGTCTCGTTCCTGCCGTTCTGCGTGAATCGCCGCGAGCACCTGAGCGTGCTCCTCTGGATCGCCCTGGCGCTCATGTCCGCCCTGGCGGTGCGCCACAGCCTGCGCGGCTGCGGCAAGCGGCTCCTGGTGAAGCTGTTGGTGTGGAACGGGTTCGCGGTCGCCATCCTCGGGTTCGTGCAGGCGGCGTCCGGCGCGCCAGGCCCGCTGTGGGACTACGTGCCCAACCACGCCCCCGGCGGCTACTTCGCGACCTGGGGCTATCCGAACATGGCCGGCTGCTACTTCACGCTCATGTTCGCGCTTTCGGCGGCGATGTGGCGGCGCGGGTGCGACGACGCCGACCGCGAGCGCGCCGCGGCGGACCTCGAGGTCGGCACCGAGTCGGTCTCGCGCCACCGCGCCTTCTGGCGCCGCCACCACTACCTCATCCCGGCGGCGGTCTGCTTCTTCGCGGCGATCAACACCATGTCGCGCGCCGCGATCCTGCTGTCTACGACGCTTGCGCTCGTGTTCTTCGCCCACGCATTCATCTCCTTCACCCGCAAGCTGCCGCGCCCGGCGCGGGTGAAGCGCGGCACCATCGCGCTGGTGGTTGGCGGCGTGGTGGCGTTCTTCGCCGTCGTCTCCATCCCAGACAAGGTGCAGCGCGAGTTCGACACCACCGACACGCGCGCCGTGCTCGACCGCGTCACCGGCAAGCGTGACTTCAACGTCCCGGCGGCGATGGCGGTCTGGCGCGACCACCCGACCTTCGGCTGCGGCGGCTGGGGCTTCCGCCACTTCTGCGTCGCCAAGATGTCGTCGGCTGCGCGCAAGCGCTTCATCGAGCACCCCGACTGGCACAGCGGCAGCGCGAACGTCCACAACGACTATGTCCAGGCGCTCGCCGAGCACGGGTGCGTGGGGCTGGCGCTCCTCCTCGGCGCCGTCCTGATGCTGCTGATCCCGGTCTGGAAGTCCTGGCGCTACCTCTACCAGCTCGTGCGCTTCGCCAAGACCTCGAAGCTGCCGGCGAAGCCGGTGGTCCTCTTCGTGCTGCCGGCGCCGGCGTTCTCGATCCTCGCCGGCGCGGTGGCGGTGGGGGTGCACGCCTTCGGCGACTGCCCGCTGCGCTCCCCGGCCGTCCTCTCGCTCCTCTTCGTCTCGCTCGCCGCGGTGCCGGGGTTCCTCCCGCGCAGTTCGCGCAACCTGGGGCTACGCGTCGGCGACGGCGAGGACGATGAGCACGAGCATTCTTCACACGAGCATTCGTCAAAGGAGGGAAGGAAATGATCCGCGTCAACGAGAACTACTCCCGCATCAAGCCAACCTATCTCTTCGCGGAGATCGCTGCGCGCGTCGCCGCGCACCAGAAGGCGCACCCTGACGCGAAGGTGATCCGCCTCGGCATCGGCGACGTCACCGAGCCGCTCGCCCCGGCGGTGATCGCGGCGATGCACCGGGCGGTGGACGACGAGGCCGCGCGCGGCACCTTCCACGGCTACGGCCCCGAGCAGGGCTACGCCTTCCTGCGCGACAGGATCGCCGAGGTCGACTTCCACGCCCGCGGCGTCGACGTCAAGGCGGACGAGATCTTCGTCTCCGACGGCGCGAAGTGCGACTGCGGCAACTTCCAGGAGCTGCTCGCCGCCGACGCCAAGGTCGCGGTCGGCGACCCGGTCTACCCGGTCTACGTCGACACCAACGTAATGGCCGGCCGCCACGACATCCAGCTTCTCCCCTGCACCAAGGCCAACTCGTTCGTGCCCTCGCCCGACGGCTGCGACGCGGACGTCGTCTATCTCTGCTACCCCAACAACCCGACCGGCGCCACCGCGAGCCTGGAGCAGCTGCAGGCGTGGGTCGACTGGGCCAACGCCGGCCGCCGGCTCATCCTCTTCGACGCCGCCTACGAGGCGTTCATCCGCACGCCGGGAGTGCCGCACTCGATCTTCGAGTGCAAGGGCGCGCGCACCTGCGCGGTGGAGATGCGCTCGTTCTCCAAGACCGCCGGCTTCACCGGCGTGCGCTGCGGCTACACCGTCGTCCCGTCCGAGCTCGTCGCCTACGCCGCGGACGGCGCGGCAGTGCCGCTCAAGCCGATGTGGACGCGCCGCCAGACCACGAAGTTCAACGGCGCGAGCTACATCACCCAGCGCGGCGCCGAGGCGGTCTACTCGCCCGAGGGCCTCGCCCAGACGAAGGCGCAGATCGACTTCTACCTCGAGAACGCGCGGCTTGTCTCCGCGGCGCTTGCCAAGGCCGGCTACGACGTCGCCGGCGGCGTCGACTCGCCGTATGTCTGGGTGGACGTGAAGGGCGACAGCTGGAAGTTCTTCGACCACCTGCTCGCCGAGGCTAACGTGGTGACCACCCCGGGCGCCGGCTTCGGCCGCGCCGGCGAGGGATTCATCCGCATCTCCGCCTTCAACTCGCGCGAGAACGTGCTCGAGGCCATCGACCGCATCTCGAAGGCGCTCTGACCGCGGCGCGCTTCCTTCCCGAACGCGAAGAGTAATTAGGTGTGACGCTGGTTCGCGAGTGGTTTGTGCAATGACAATTGCCCAAGTTTGCGTTACGCAAATTTGCGTAAGCTCCATATTGCATTAGTGCGATGGTTTTGCTATAATACGCTCAAATAAACGTGGAGAAGCAAGATGGTGAATCCGTTTAAATATGGGCGTGAGGTCTCTGGACGTCAGTTTTATGATCGTCAGGAGGCATTTGATAGCCTATATTCAAAACTTGCTGGCGGCTCGGCCAATGTGGTGATGTATGCGCCGCGACGATATGGCAAGACCTCGCTCGTCAAGAAGGTGCTCGCTCGCTTTTCGGGAGAAGGCGTTCCATGCGTATATTTCGACTTGAACAGGGTAGAATCTCTCGAACGGTTTTGCGAGGCTTATGCCTCTGCGCTCTATTCGCTTGTCGGAGGCGCGAAGGGCATTGCCCACACTCTTGCGGAATATCTGTCGCATCTGCATCCGACATTCTCGTTTGGCGGAGAGTTTCCGGTTTCCGTCAAGTTCGACTATGGTGCGAAGATGAGCTCAACGTCACTTGCCGAGGTTCTTGGCTTGGCGGAGAAGATCGCCGTCGAGCATGTTCATGGATCCATAATAGTCGCGTTCGACGAGTTCCAGGAGATAAGGGGTCTGTCCCCCGATCTTCCGCTTGAAGGAATCTTCCGAGGGGTAATTCAAGAGCAGCAGAACGTCCGATATGTGTTTTTCGGCTCGAAGACCCACATGCTTAAGCGCATGTTCGGCGAGAAGTCCCGTCCATTTTACAAGTCTGCCGCCACCATAAGGCTGGGGAAGCCACCGGAGGATCAGAGCCGTGCATTTGTCGCCGAGAGGTTTGCTTCCTGCGGAATCGGCGTTGATGCGGCGGAAGTCTCCCGCATCGTGGAGGTATCCGAGAACATCCCGTACTATCTTCAGGAGCTTTCGTCGCAGGTGTTTGACGAAGTCATGTCTGCAGGAAGGGACTGGGTCGAACCGGCGGACGTTGGCGCTGCGGTCGGGAATCTGCTTGCGGAGAACGCAGACTGGTATTTTGAGCAGTTCAAGGCGCTCCCTCCGTCGCAGCGGGTTTTGGCGAGGGCGCTCGCCGCAGAGCCAGTGCGCGAGTTTCCGGCTGAATATCGAGAGCGTCATTCGCTTGGCGTGTCGTCGACGGTGCATACTGCTCTTTTGCGTCTTGTCGACGCAGGAATCGTCGAGTCTGACGAATCGGGATATCACATAGGCGATCCATTTTTCGCTCGCGCTATTCTGCTGCCTCCAGGGGAAGTGGAGTCTGCCCAAAAAATTATCGGCAACAACATGTAAAAACAAAGAAAGGAGAAACAAGCGATGACGAAACTCTACAGGAAGTTGGCTGTGATGATTGAAGCCGCGCTGGCGGCGGCATCCGCCTCGGCGGCGCTGCAGATCGTGCCTGCGCCGCGCAAGGCCGTGGAGGGCGATGGTTCGTTCGTCTGCAACGGCGATGTCGCCGCGCAGGTGAAGTTTGAGTCTGACGCCGCGATGCCGAAGGAGGGCTACCGCCTTTCCGTCGCGAAGGACGGGATCAAGGTCGCCGCTTCCGACGACGCCGGCCGCTTCTACGCGCTTGAGACGCTGAAGCAGCTGTCCTCGAAGGAGGGCAAGGACGGCACGAAGGTTCCATGCGTCGAGATCGAGGACTCGCCGCGCTACAGCTGGCGCGGATTCCACCTCGACGAGTGCCGCCACTTCTTCGGCAAGGAGACGGTCAAGTCCGTTCTCGACCTGATGGCGCGCTACAAGCTCAACCGCTTCCACTGGCATCTCACCGAAGACCAGGGCTGGCGGGTGGACGTTCCCGGCTATCCCGAGCTCGTGAAGTACGGCGCCGTGCGTTCGGCGAGCGTCAGGCACGGCGAGCGGGCGTACACCGGCACCAAGGAGGACGCCGCCAAGCTCAACGGCGTAAAGTACGGGCCGTACTACTACACCGAGGCCGACCTCAGGGAGATCGTCGCCTACGCCGCGGCGAGGCATATCCAGGTCGTGCCCGAAATCGAGCTTCCGGGCCACGTCTACGCCGCGCTCGCGGCGTATCCGCAGTTCGCCTGCCGTCCCGAGAACCTCGCCGCCCGCGATCCGCGTCTCGTGTGGGGCATCGAGAAGGACGTCCTCTGCCTTGGCAACGACGAGGCGATTAAGTTCATGGAAAACGTCCTTGACTGGGTGTGCAAGGTGTTCCCCGGCGACGTCGTCCACATCGGCGGCGACGAGTGCCCGCAGATTCGCTGGCAGTCATGCCCCAAGTGCCAGGAGAGGATAAAGAAGGAAGGGCTTGGCGACCACAATGGGCTCCAGCCGTGGGTCACGCGTCATTTCGTCAAGTTCCTCGCCGACAGGGGCAAGCGTACGCTTGGCTGGGACGAGTACCTTCTCGGCGACATCCCGAAGAGCGCCATCGGCATGAGCTGGCGCGAGAGCCGCACCGGCGCGGGGCACGAGCTCGTCTCGGGCGCGGCGGCCGCGACGCGGGGGCATGACGTCGTGATGACGCCGTGCAGCTACTGCTACCTCGACTACAGGCAGGGGATAGAAGAAGATCCGTTCCTCTACATCGGCGGCAAGGTGACGCTGGAGCGGTGCTATTCGTTCGATCCGTGCGCGGGCGTTCCCGACGAAGCCAAGGCGCACATCCTCGGCGGCCAGGGCAACAACTGGACCGAGTACACCTGGAACGAATACGACCTTGCGTGGAAGGTGTGGCCGCGCATGCTCGCGCTTTCCGAGGTGTTCTGGCTCGGGGAGGCTAAGCCCGGCTTCGCGGACTTCAAGAGCCGCGCCGCGGTCCAGAGGGACTGGCTCATCCGCCACGGCGTCAACTGCGCCCCGCTCGAATAGCGCGGCAGGTTGCTTCAACCTACACTGTCGCGGTGAAAGCCGGTGAAAGCAAAACCGGAAGAAACTTTTCCGCATATCTTCGGAGTTTTATGGTATAATACAGACCACTCCATGCATAGTGGTCTCCATGCTTTCATCTCGACCGTTCTGATATCGGCGCTCTGCGGATGCAGCACGTCTTATCAGAGGGCCGTTGCCGCTCGCCGGGACGTTGTATACGGCACTGGCGCTATTGCCATGGAAAGGGCGACGTCATTGGCGAACAGCTCCTTGAACAGGAAACTCGGGAGCGTTGAGCTTGCACGGCTGAAGATGCTGCAGGGTGATTTTGCCGGCAGCTCGTCAGTGCTGGGGCCGATGCTCGAGGAGCTTTTCGACGAGACGAGCGAGGGTCCGGTTCTGAAGAAAGGGCAGATTGCCGGCAACATTCTTGCCAGCACTTTGGGCGACGACCGCGCCATACCGTACGAGTTGCCGGCGTTCGAGCTGCTGTTCGGGCTGCAGTATCAGGCCGTAAACTCGCTCGCGTTGAGCCAGCAGGACAACGCGCGTGTCTACCTGCGTCGCGCGACGGCTGTCCAGGAGCAGCTGAAGGATGAATACGGCGGGATGCTGGAAGGGGGTCCGCAGCAATCGGCGGAGAACGCAAACAACGCGGACACGGCCGTGAATCAAATCACGTCAACGATTGCGCCCGTGGCGGATCTGGTGCGCGCATCGTACGAGAACGCGCTCGTCTGGTATCTGATGGGGCTTTTCCTCTCGAGCGAAGGCGATTCCTCCAACGCGGCGATTGCATACCGCGAGGCGGGGCGCATCTGCCCTGCGATCTTGCCGTTGGCGAGTGCGCCGGCAGGCGGCCAGGATGTGATCGTCGTATACGAGGAGGACCTGGTTGACCTGCGCGAGCCGATCAAGATACCGCTCCCCTTTGGCGGCACAATCTGGTCGATTGACTTCCCCGTCTACAGGGCGCCTGCGTATGCTCCGTCTCCGATGACGGTGGAGGTGGGCGGGGCGCTGGCGGCGACATGCGTGCCGGTCGTCAACGTGCAGGCTCTTGCATATCGCGACCTCAAGGACAGGATCCCCGGCATAGCCGCGCGCAATGTTGCGCGGGCGGCCGTGAAGATCGCCGCCCAGCAGGTGGCCAACCACATCAACACCGGCAATTCCTATGCCAATCTTGCGATTATGCTGGGTGTGTTGGCCTACAATTTGACCAGCACAGTGGTCACCGAGGCCGATACCCGGGCTTGGCAGACGGTGCCTGAGTACGTCCAGATCGCGAGGCTGCCGCTGCCGCAGGGCAAGTCCAGCCTGACGGTGCGAAACGCGAATACCGGTCGCTCGTGCGAGGTGATGGTGCCGCATGACGGCGGCACCAAGATCGTGTGGATATCGGATGTCCGGGGCTGGGCCACGGCCACGGTCCTGACCGTCGGCGCCAACGGGGTCCCGACATGGGCGCAGATCCCGTCGCTGCTTTTCAGATGACGCTTCCCGCCGTCCGCCAGCACATGGAGATTTCTTAAACACATACAGAAAAAGGAGAAAAACGAAATGAAAAAACTGATGACATTGATAGCGCTGCAGGCCGCGTTCGCCGCGCATGCCGCGGTGGCCACGGTCCAGCAGGTAGGGCCGGCCGTCCGGCCGGTGTACAATTCCGGCACCGGCGTAATGCCGGCGGGCGCGCAGGAGGCAATGCCCAAGGCCAATCGCCAGCTTGCGAAAGACAGTCTGCAGGGCATCGGATTCTCGCCGGTGATGCTGAGCTTCATCGACCCGGTTCAGGTTCCGAGCCACGACTTCGACGTCGGCGGCCTGCGGATCAACATCATCTACGGGCGTTGCTGCAACTTAGACGGCCTCGACATCGGCGTCGTCGGCGTGGCGGACAACCACGCCAACGGCTGGCTCGCGAACTGGCTCGTGAACTATGCCGCCGGCGACGGCGTTGGCCTGCATACAGGCGCAGTCAACTACTTCGGCGGCGACTTCAAGGGGTTGCAGATCGGCCTCGTCAACTGGATCGACTCCGGCGACATTTTCCAGGTCGGCGTCTACAACGGCGGATACAATGTGCAGGGGCTCCAGATCGGAGTCATCAACACCGCAGACAAGATGCAGGGGCTCCAGATCGGCCTCGTGAACGTCATCTCGAACTCCGACTTGTCGTTCTTCCCGATCATCAACGGGTACTTCTGACCAGTCGGGCGGCTTAAAACCAGGACATGGAAAACGAAAGGAAAACGAAAATGAAGCAGAAGCAGATGGTGTTTGCGCTCGCGGCGATGCTTTGCGCGGCGGTCTTCGGCCAGGCGGCCGGCGTCCAGACGGTCTCCGAGGTCGAGTCCCGCAAGACCTCGACCGACCTCGAGGCGTTCAAGGCGCGCGTCGCGGCTTCGCATCCGGGGCTGGACGTCGTCAAGGTCGAGGAGGACGTGGTGCGCCGCGCGGTGCTGGCGCCGCCCCCGCCGCCGCCGACCAAGACGCCGGTTATGGCGATCTTCGTGAAGAACAACACGAAGACGGCGTCTAAGGACGACCATTCCAACGCGTACCGTGACGCCAACTCCACCGCGCCCATCATGGACGACCAGGTGGACGGCATTCGCGACCGCCTTGCGGCGGAGGTCTCGGGCATGGACTTTGTCATCATGGATTCGGCCGAGATCGGCGCCGCGTTCAACCGCTACAAGATCACTACCGCCGAGGAGCGCGCAGGCCTTGTCGCCGGCCTGTTTACCGGCGGCAGCGCGACTCGCGTGGCGCAGATGCTCGGCGCGGACTACATCCTCACCGCCTCGATCGTGGGCGCTTCGCAGATGAGACGTTCGGTAAACGGTCGTGACGTGACGATCTACACGCTCCGCATGGCGACGAAGGTGCTGGACGCCACAACCGGCGGCAGCGTCTACGGCAAGAACTGGGCGGAAAAGCGCCCTGTCCCGATGGGCAACAGCGACGACGCGATGGCAATCTACGACGACCTAATCGACCTGTGGGTGCAGGACACCGGACGCGACCTTGCCGAGTCGCGTCCTCGCTGGCGCGCTCCCACGGCAGGCGGCGCGATGGTTCCCTTTTCGGTCACCACGACCATCGACGCCATGATTGCGCCGTTGGCTGCGACGGTTGACGCCACCAAGCCCGTCAAGGAAGAGCTGCGCGTCGTCGCGGGCGGGGTCACCGTCGAGGTCGACGGCGCGACCGTCGGCTCGTCGGGCGGCACGTTCCAGGCGCGTCCCGGCCTTCACCAGCTGCGCGTGACGCGCCAGTGGATGACGCCGTGGACCGGTACGGTCAACATCCAGTCCGGTGCCGTGTTCAATGTCGCGCTGGAGATGTCCGACGAGGGCTTCAGGCACTACAAGAACAAGGAGGCGCTGCGCGCGGAGCTGGCGCTTGCCTACGCCGAGGCGGCTTTCCGCCGCGGCTGCCGCATCAACTTCGACACCGAGAACTGGCAGGCCGTCACCTGGGCGCCGGGCTCTGCCGCCACGTCGGTGTCGTCCTCCACTATCGTACAGCCGACGACGGTCGTAACGCCGTCCGCTCCGACCGTGCAGACGCCGGAGGCCCAGGCCGAATAACTCAAGCGAAACCCGGAACAAGGAAAGGAACAGTCAAATGAAAACGATAGCAGCAGTTTTCGCATTCGCGCTCGCCGGAACCGTCCTCACCGGATGCCACACGACGGCGGGGACCACGGTCGTCCTCAACCACGACAACGGCCAGTCCCTGATTTGCGAGGGCAATACGCGCCTGCAGAACAATCTTGCGGTAACCGGCGTCACCTACGACAAGGTCCCCAACGGACTCAACCGCGTCAACATCCAGCTGACGTCCCTCGTGCAGAAGGATCAGCACCTTCAGTACCGCATCTCGTGGTACAACTCCGAGGGAATGGAGATCGACGCCGGCACGCGCACGTACCGCTCGCTCATCCTGCACGGCCAGGACTCTGTTACGGTGACGGGCGTAGCCAACAACCCGGCGGCGGTGAAGTCCCGCCTGCGCGTGCGCGAAGTGCGGTCGCTTTACTGACAACCACCCGACAACCAACCAATCATATCTAAAAATCACGGAGAAAACAGATGAAAGCAAACCTCAAGTATTTCGCCGGCCTGGCTATGGTCGCAATGTTCACTGGCTGCGTCTCCGGCCCTGGCCCGGTAACGGTCGGCGGCTCCGACGACTTCGGTCGGCTGTCGACGAAGATAGAGCCGCAGGACATCCGCGAGACCGTTGAGCACATGACCGAATCGCTCCTCGCCGATCCTGGGGTCCTGGACGCGACCAATGGCGAGAGGCCGGTTCTCGACATCGAACTCATGAAGAACAAGTCGCAGATGATCGTGGACATGAAGAGCATCACGGATTCGGTGCGCATGCGGCTCATCCGCTCGCGGCAGTTCCGGTTCGTGGACCGTTCGACTGCCGGCGCCGACATCGCCATCATGGACGAGCAGCAGCAGCTTGGCCTCACCGACTCCCGCAAGGCGGTCCGGGCCGGCCGGCAGAGCGCCGCGCAGATGTACCTGACCGGCGAGCTCACCGAAATGTCCCAGCAGGTCGGCAGGGTCACGGATCGCTACTACAAGTTCTCCATGATCCTCAAGGACCTGCGCACGGGCGAGATCGTCTGGGCGGACGAAAAAGAGATCCAGAAGCGCACCAAAAGGCCGCTGCTCTGATTTTTCGTCATCAACCTGCTCCCGTACGTAGGCGGATAGCTAAACGTGGGCATAGTCAACGCTATTGCCCACGCTACGCAACTGGCGTTGCGCCGGCTATTGGCTGGTGGAGATGGAAAACAAGGGGACTACAGGAATGAAAATAATTAAACTTACAGGGTGTTCGGCAGTTCGGCTTGATGAGGAAGTCGCTGCAACCATGAAGCCGAGTCTTCGGGTTAGTCTCAGGCGACTGCTTTTTTCAGCGACGTTATTCGCGTCAATGACGGCATATCCGGTGTTCCAGTATTGGATTGATGTTCCTGCCGGGGCGGCTGGGGTGTCGCGAACGGCTACTGTGACGTATTCCAATGATGGAACCACTGCCATCGCTGCGCCGTATGTGCGCCTTGAAGCGGGCGACAATGCGTATGTGCGGTTCTCAGAAACCGATGCATGGTCCAAGTCTGTCGAGTTTCTTGCGACGTCCGACCAATCGCCCGCAAGTTCTTTGCGTGCGGGCGAAACGGTCTAATCCGTATGCATTCTTCGGCGTAGAAGGATATTTCATGCGTGTAGACTGGAATTAATAGATAAGTGAATAAGGAGTAATCATGATGAATAAGAAAAATCTTCTGGCGGCGGTTGCCGCCGTCTGCGCAGGGTCCGCCCTGGCGGCAGTCGAAATGGGCGCGCCGTTCACCCACGGCGCAGTGCTGCAGCGCGGCATGAAGGTGCCGGTCTGGGGCAAGGTGGTCCCGGGACCGCTGGTTTTCATTAAGCCGAAGGGCTCTATTACGCCAAAGAAGGTCAAGGTTGAGTTCGCCGGTCAGACGAAGGTCGTCGATGTTGGTCTTGACGGCAAGTGGCGGGTTGACCTCGACCCGATGGAGGCATCGTCGGAAAGCCGCACGATGAAGGTGACCGAGTTCAATAAAGGCTTCCTGTTCGATTCGACAGTGGACTCGGTGGAGGTGAAGGACGTCCTCGTCGGCGAGGTGTGGTTCGCCTCGGGCCAGAGCAACATGGAGTGCCCGATCTGGCACCCCGGCAACAGCCGCTACCGCGACGGCAAGGGCGCGATGATGACCGCGATGACCCACATGCCGCTCGTCCGCTTCGTGAAGACGCCGCGCGTCTACGGCACGCCTGGGCGCAATCCGCTCCAGGCGAAGTGGCTCAGGTTCGAGCCGGAGTCCTTCCAGTTGAAGGTGGACGACTGCCATTGGCAGCTCCCTTCGGCGGTGGCATGGTACTACGCGCGCGAGCTCCACGTCGCGCTCGGGGTGCCGGTCGGCATAATCGACTCCTCGATCGGCGGCACCAACATCGACGCGTGGACGCCGCGCGAGGGCTACGAAGGCTGCGACCCGTCGATCAAGGCGACGGCGGAATGGGTGCCGAAGTTCGGCAAGGACTGGACCAAGGACTGTGCCAAGGGGGTCATCGGCTCCCAGTTCCAGCAGCCCACCGCGCTCTTCAACGCGATGGTGTGGGACTACGCGCCGATGGCGATGCGCGGCATGATCTGGTACCAGGGCTGCCACAACAACTCCGAGAGCGAGCTCTACTGCGCCAAGATGCACGCGCTATACAACGGCTGGTCGCGGGTGTTCGAGAACCCCGGGCTCAAGCTCTACTTCGCCCAGCTCGCGCCGTGGAAGACGAACTGGATGGGCATGTGCATGGCGCAGGACAAGTTCGCGGCCGAGGAGCCGAACGCGGCGATCGCGGTGACGGCGGACGTCGGCAACTTCGACGACATCCACCCCAACGACAAGGAGACCGTGGCGCGGCGCCTCCTCATCCACGCGCTCAAGCGCGACTACGGCTTCGACATCCCCGAGGACTGCTCTCCGACGGCGAAGTCGCTCTCCGTCTCCGGCGACGTGGCGACGGTCACTTTCGACCATGTCCAGACCTGGTACGTCTACAACCGCGACATGTCGCTCGGCGCGCCGTTCGAGGTGGCCGGCACCAACGGCGTCTGGGAGGCGGCTGAGCTCGTCGACTGCGGCAAGTCGTTCAAGCCCTGGCAGACGCTCGGTCTCGTCGACCACCCGCAGCTCAGCCTCAGGAGCGAGAAGGTGAAGGAGCCGGTCATGGCGCGATACCTCGGCAAGGACCGCACCATGGGCGTCATGTACAACCAGGCGTCGCTCCCGCTCGGCCCGTTCACGATTTCCCTCAAGTAGGCTGCCTGTGGCCGCGGTGCAAAGCCATAGCGATCCGATCGCGATTGTCGGGATGTCCTGCCGCTTCGCGGGATGCCCCGGCCCCGGCGCGTTCTGGAACGCGATCCTCGGCCAGCGCGTGATGCTCACCCAGCCCGGACCAGAGGCGGAGCTGCCGGTCGGCAGGAAGAACTTCTTCGACCGGCCGTACCCGCAGCGCATCGGGCAGCTCGGCGACCTCTTCTCGTGCGTCCCGGCGATGCAGAACTTCCCGCGCCAGGTGAACATCGGCGAGAACCAGGACCTGTACTTCGCCACCCAGCTCGCCTTCGACGCGCTCTGCGACGCCTCGATGAAGCCGCATTCGCCCGACCCCGTCCGCGGCACCGTGCGTCTCGGCTACGCGCCGCCGTTCAACGCCTCGACGGTCAACTGGCTCCAGCACACCTCGTTCCTCGACCAGACGATGGAGGTGATCAGGCGGTTCTTCCCGAGCGCGCCCGAGGAGGCTATGGACGCGGTGAAGGAGAAGCTCGTGGAGTCGCTGCCGCTTCCCGACGCCGCCTCGTTCCTGCTCGGCACCGGCTACCGCTTCGTCTCCTGGATCGCTCGCGAATGCTCGTTCGCCGGCTCGGCGACGATCATGGACGCAGGCCTGCTCTCCGGCGCGGCGACGATCGCCGACGCGATGGACGACCTCGCTTCCGGCCGGGCGGACGTCGCGCTTGCCGGCGCGCTCACGCCGCCGCTCTCATGCGCCTACATCGAGGGTCTCTCGGGCGAGGTCGACTTTTCGCGGCGGACTGAACTTACGCCTTTTTCGCGCGATCCAGACGGCACCCTGCCCGGCGAAGGCGGTGCGTTCTTCGTCCTCAAGCGCCGCTCCGACGCGCTGCGCGACCGCGACCGCATCTACGCGCTCGTCAGGTCGGTGGCGCTGGGACACTGTCCCGAAGACGACCCGTCGGCGCTTCTCCGGGAGGCGACCGAGGGCGCCGGCATTCCGCCGCGCTCGATCGGGCTCGTGGAGGCGGATGGCTCCGGCGTCGCCGCGGCGGAGGCGCGCGAGCTCGATGCGATTGCCAGGGTCTGGGGCGAGCACCGTCCCGGCGGCGCGCTCGTCGGCGTCGGCTCGGTGAAGGGCAACATCGGCCACACGCTGCGCGCGGCGATGTCCGCCGGCGTCGCCAAGGCGGTGCTGGCGCTCCGTCACCGCGTGCTGCCGCCGCAGGTGCCGCCGGAGCGTCCGGCGGAGTCGGTCTCGAGCCTCGCCTCGAGCGCGTACCTGCTCGACGCGGTGCGGCCGTGGATCACCGGCGACAGCTCGTCGCCGCGCCGCGCGGTGGTGATGGGCGCGAACTTCGACGCGCTCAATCCGGTGGGGACCACGTCCGTGGCCGGGCGTTCCGCCGTGGTGGTGCTCGAGGAGGAGCCGGAGGACCGCGCATGACGGAGCTGGTGGTAGTCTCTGCCGCCGACGAGGCGGCGCTGCTGGCGGAGATCGCCCGGCTGGTCGCGTTCCTCGACCGCGTCCCCGACGTCCCGTTCCTCGACGTCGCCTATACCTGCTCGCTCACCCGCGGACCGGCGCGGCTCGCGGTAATCGCCGCGGACGTCGCCTCGCTCCGCGCGCGGCTCGTCTCGGCCCGCAGCCGGATCGCCTCCGGCGCGACGCGGCGGATCCGGGACAAGAGCGGCACCTACTTCTCGCGCGACCGGATGCTCGGGGAGGGCTGCGGCAAGCTCGCCTTCGTCTACCCCGGGGTCCTCTCGTTCTACCCCGACATGCTCCGCGACATCGCGGTCAGGTACCCCGAGTGCAGGCAGGCGTTCGACGAGCTGGAGGAGGCGCTTTCCGGCAACAACGAGTTCACCCCCTCGTCCTTCATCTTCCCGCCTGCGCCGTACTACCGCCACGACGCGGACATCTTCTCGTCCGGCGCCTATGCGCAGGCGCTCGTCTCCACCTACGCCGGCTGCGACGCGCTCACCCGGCTGATGAAGATCGTCGGCGTCACGCCCGACGGGGTCGTCGGCTTCGCCGGCGGCGACCTGGCGGCGATGACGCGCGCCGGCTACGCGGGCGCGAATCCGTCCCGCGCCGACAGGGTGGAGATGATCCGCGACATCTACTCGATCGTCGACCGCGCGGTCAACCACGGCGGCCTCCCGGAAGTGGCGATGGTGACCGTGCTGATGCGCCACCCCGGCGAGATCGACCCCATCGTGGCGAACTTCCCGCCGGCGCGATTTGCGCTGGTAGTGGACTTCTCGCCGCGCCAGAAGACTTACGCGGTGGCGCTTGACTTCAAGGACGAGGCGCTCGCCGCCTTCGCCGCCGCCGGCGTGAGGGCGGTGGCGCTGGAGCTGAACCGCCCGTTCAACACCCCGCTCTGCTCGCGGCTGGTGCCGGCGATCCGCAAGTTCACCGACCGCCGCATGCGCCACGACGCCCAGCTCGAGGTCTACTCCTGCGCCACCGCCGACCGCGCGCCGTCGCGCCTCCGGCGCGCCCGCGAGGAGGCGGCTTCCCGCTGGGCGCAGCCGGTGAGGTTCGCGGAGACCGTCCGCCGCATGCACGCCGACGGCTACCGCGTCTTCCTTGAGGTCGGCCCGCGCGGGCTGATGTCCGCCGCCGTCGCCGACACGCTGCGCGGCGAGGAGCACGCGGCGGTCGCGCTCGACTCCATCCACCGCACCGGCACCATGCAGCTGCAGCACGCGCTCGGCTACCTCGCGTCGCTGGGCGCGGAGATGGACCTCACCCGGCTCTTCGAGCGCCGCCACGCGAAGAAGCTCGACTTCGACTCCGCGCTTTCGCTCGAGGTGCGTCACGCGTCCGAGATGCGCCTTTCGCGCCTCTTCCCGCGGCTGACGCTGCTCACCGACGGCGCGGCGCTCGCGGGGTCGTCGTTCCTCGCCGAGCCAAAGGGGCGCGGCGCCAAGGCCGCGCAGCGCGCCGCGGCGATCGCCCAGCAGGCGCGGCGCCAGCGCCAGTTCGACTTCGGCGCGATGAACCCGCTCGTCTCCGACGCCGACACCGTGGACGCAAGCCCCGGAGTCTCCGTCGAGATCACCAAGGTGTTCCGCCTCTCCGAGCTGCCGTTCCTCGGCGACTTCGCCCTGGGCACGAGCCAGCTGAGCTATTCCGACCCCAACCTCAAGGGGCTGGTGCTGCTGACGCTGCCGGTCGGGGCGGAGGTGATGGCCGAGACCGCCAGCCTCGTCGCCCCCAACCGCACGCTGCGGCGGATCGAGGACTTCACCTGCCGGCGCATGGTGTCCTTCGAGAAGGGGGAGCTCAGGCTCTTCGTCCGCGCCGAGCGGATATCCTCCGCCGACCCCGGCGAGTTCGCGGTGAAGGTGCAGATCCGCGACGACAAGCCGAACTCCGCCTACACCTGGCCGGTGATGGAGGCGACGGTCGTCCTCGCCGACGCGCCGCCGGAGGCGCGCCCCGCCTCGCCGCCGCCGCTGTCGCGTCCGCGCTCGGTGCACTGGTCTGGTCGCGACATCTACCCCCAGCGACTCAGCTGCGGCCGCCGCCTGCGCGGCATCGCCTTCGTCTCCGCCTGGAGCGAGTCCGGCATCGACTACGAGGTCGTCGTGCCGCCGGTCGCGGACAACGTCGTCTTCACCCGCTTCCCGCTGTGGATGGTGGATCCGCTCCTGATGCAGACCGTGGTCAGCGGCTTCGCGCTATGGCGCAGCCACGAGCGGCTCTCCGGCGCGTTCTCCTTCCCGTTCCGCCTGCGGCGGCTGGTGTTCTCCGGCGGACTTCCCAAGGAGGGCTCGCGCCTCAACTGCTACCTGCGCCTCACCGGAGTGACGCCGAAGAGCCAGCTCTGCGACATCACGATGACGGACGGCAACGGCAATGAGCTCGCGGCGTTCTCCGGCTGGGAGGAGCTCACCGAGCGCATCCCGCGCGAATACCGCGAGCTGGTGCTGCAGCCGGCGATGACCTACCTCTCCGCCCCGCTCGACCCCGACCAGCTCGGCTCGCCCGCGACCGACGTCGCCTCCGCGTTCGTGACCGACGTTCCCTACCAGATCTTCGAGCGCAACGAGGAGCTCTGGCTGCGCATGGTATCGCGGCTGGTGCTCTGCGGCTCCGAGCGCAAGGACTTCCAGGAGATGACCGGCTCGGTGTCGCGGCGGACGGAGTGGCTCTTCGGGCGCATCGCGGCCAAGGAGGCGGTAAGGAGGTTCCTCAAGGACTTCTACCAGGCCCGCTGGTCCGACGCCGACATCCAGATCTGGGCCGACGACTCCGGCAAGCCCCATGCGCTCGGCGACTGGAACGAGTTCCTCACCACCAAGCTCGACATCGCCATCGCCCACACCTCGCAGTTCGTGGTCGCCGTCGCCGCGGCGAACGCGCGGGTGGGGGTGGACGTGGAGTCGGTCTCGCGCGACCTCTCGGAGGAGTTCGCCGTCGGCGTCTTCACCCCCGACGAGCTCGAGCTCGCCGCCAAGGCCGCCAGCTCCTCGCGGGCGCTCGTACGGTTCTGGTGCGCGAAGGAGGCGGTATCCAAGGCGCTCGGCACCGGCATCCGCTACTCGCCGCGCGAGATGGTGGTGACCCGCTTCCAGCCCGACGCCGGCGTCGTCACCGTGCGGCTGGAGGGCGCCTGGGCCGAGGCGTTCAAGGTCTTCCGCGGCCGCGACATCGGCGTCTCTGTGCGCATCGTGCGCGACCACGCCCTCGCCTCGTGCTTCATCCCTTCCTCGATGATGGAGTGACGGCGCGGCGGCTTTGTTCAGCCGAGCAGCTCCAGGAGGCGCTTTTCGTCGATCACCTCGGTGCCGAGCGCGCGCGCCTTGGCGGTCTTGGTGGCGCCGGTGTTCTCGCCCGCGATGAGGTAGCGGGTCTTCGAGGTGACGGCGCTTTGGACGATTCCGCCCGCCGCCTCGATGAGCTTGGCGTATTCGCCGCGGGGGCGCGAGAGGGTGCCGGTGAGGACACAGCCCATGCCGGCGAGCGGCCCCGTGGTCTTCGCCGGCGCCGTCTTTTCGGACACCGGGTCGATTCCGAGCGCGGCCAGCTGCGCGGCGAACCGGCGGCCGTATTCGCTCTCGAAGAACGCGAGCACCGCCTTGGCGGCCTCGACCTTGATCGGCAGGATCAGGCGCTCCTTGCCTTTCTTTGCGTCGTTCTCGACGACGTTCTTGAGGACCGCGCTCCCGGCGAGCGCGCTGAACCTTTCGTGCTCCGCGGCGATGTCCTTCGCTACCGTCACTCCGACGTTGGGGATGCCGATGGCGAAGAGCCAACGGTGGAGCGGCAGCGTTCGCGCCTCACCGATCGCCTTTATGAGGTATTGCGCGTTGCGGCCGAACTTGCGGGTGGGGCGCGAGAAGCCGGGCAGCAGCTCCGCCGCGCCGCCGGCCGGTTCCTCCGCGCCCTCGGCGAGGTCGAGGCTCTCGAGCGCCGCGGGGTCGAGCGAGAAGAGGTCGAGGAGGTCCTTCACCATTCCCGACGAGACGAGCGCGTCCGCCACCTTCTCGCCGAGCGCCTTGAGGTCGAGCGCGTTGCGCGAGGCGAAGTGCTCGAGCCGACGCCGCAGCTGTGCGCCGCAGGCCGGGTTCACGCAGCGGACGGCCACCTCGCCCTCGGCGCGCTTCGTCTCGCCGCCGCAGACCGGGCACTTCGCCGGCATCTCGAACTTCCGCTCCGCGCCGGTGCGCTTCTCGACGATGACCGAGTCGACGGCGGGGATGACGTCACCGGCCTTGACGATCCAGACGTGGTCGCCGATGCGGATGTCCTGGCGCGCGATCTGGTCCTCGTTGTGCAGGGTGGCGCGGGCGATGGTGGAGCCGGCGAGCTCCACCGGCCTGAGCTCCGCGACCGGGGTGAGGATGCCGGTGCGGCCGACCTGGACGGTGATGGACTCGACCACCGTCTCGGCGCGTTCGGGCGCGTACTTGTAGGCGCGGGCCCAGCGCGGGCCGTGCGCGGTGGCGCCGAGGACGGGATAGAGCGCGCGTTCGTCGATCTTCACCACCGCGCCGTCGATCTCGAACGGGAAGTCGTGTCTCTTCTCCTGCAGCTCGTCGATGGCGGAGAACACCTCCTCGATCGTCTTCGCCCGGCGCGACCACGGCGCAGTCGGGAAGCCCCAGCTGCGGAAGGCGGCGATCATCTCCGAGTGGCTCTTGAATCCGTCGCATCCCGCCCCGCCCGAGTTGTAGACCACGAGATCGAGCGGACGCGAGGCGGTCACGCGCGCGTCGAGCTGCTTGAGCGATCCGGCGCAGGCGTTGCGCGGGTTCGCGAACTCCTCCAGGCCAGCCGCGGCCTGGCGCTCGTTCAGCTCCAGGAAGCCGCTGCGCGTCATGTACGCCTCGCCGCGCACCTCCAGGACGCGCGGCGCGGACGCGGGCAGCTCGCGCGGCACCGCGGCGATGGCGAGCGCGTTGGCGGTGATGTCGTCCCCGATCGTCCCGTTGCCGCGCGTCGCGGCGCGGACGAGCCGCCCGTCCTCGTAGCGGAGCGAGATCGAGACACCGTCCACCTTCGGCTCGACGACGTAGGTGAAGTCCGTCACCGTCTTGCGCACGAAGGCGTCGAACTCGGCGAGCTCGTCCTTGGCGTGGGTCTTGTCCAGCGACTGCATCGGCGGATCGTGGCGCACCTTGGCGAAGCCGTCGGAGACGCCGCCGGCGACGTTGCGGACCGGCGAGGAGGCGTCGGCGAGGGAAGGGAACTCTCCCTCGATCCTGAGGAGCTCCGCCTCCCAGAGGTCGTAGTCGCGGTCGCCTACGGTCGGCGCGGCGAGGTCGTAGTAGTCGTGGTTCGCCTTTTCGATCAGGCGGCGCAGCTCGGCGGCGCGCGCGGAGGCTTCCTGAAGGTTCATCTTTTTTTTCCTCTGCTGGCGCCGCGGCTTGGCAGCTGGTCGGGGGTGTCGTCGCGCGACCAGGTCTCGAACTGGCGCGGCACGGGGCCGATGGTCTCGGAGACAGCGTGGCGGTCCGAGACGAGGATCGGGCGGGTGTAGCCGTTCTTGGCGAGGCAGGCCATCAGGAAGTTCGGCTCGGGGGAGTGCCTGAGGCGCGGGTCGACGCGGATGTGGATTGTCTGGCTGCGGGGGACGCCGTAGTCGTCGAGGATGCGAGGGACATCCTGTGGCCGGACGCGGCGGTCGGCGAAGTAGACGCCCTCGGGGGCGACGGTGACGACGGGGTGGTGCACGTCGAACGCGATCGTCCGCTCGGTGGTGCAGCCGCAGGCGAGCATGCACATGTAGAAGACCGTGCCCGCGAGGATCGACAGGAGCGGATTCCTCCGCCAGAGCTGGAAGGCGACGGTGAGGACGCCGGCGAGGTACGGCCAGGCGGTGCGCCATTCGAGGCCGGAGTAGGAGTAGACGATCAGCGCGGCGATGATGGCCGGCGAGGCGAAGTCGCCGAACCGCTCCGCCCACTTCGGCGCGGTGCGCCCGCCGGCCGCGAAGAGAGCGAAGGGGACGAGCCGGAGGGAGAAGGTCACCGCCCAGCCGACCGCGATCACCGCGAGCATCCTGGCGGCTTCACTTTCCATTGGCTTTCCTTTCCTTCGCCCTGGCGGCGAAATCCACGACCTGGTCGGTCAGGATGACGATGAAGAGCGCCACCATCGCGAACTCGATGCCCTTCGAGGGAATCGGCAGCGCCGCGCCGGCGAGCGCGCCCGAGGTGGTGCCGACGATCCAGTAGGAGACGTTGAGCGCGTGGTTCCAGAGGCAGTAGAGGCGGTGCTTGAGCGGGTCGGTCTCGCGGCAGGCGAGGTCGAGGGCGTAGATCTCGTCCGCCAGCGAATGGACGAGGAACCACTTCTGTAGGCGTGGGATGCCGCGCCAGCGCCCGAGCATCGAGAAGCCGTAGAAGGCGTAGCGGAAGTTGATGCCGAGGGTGAGCGCCGCCACCGCGGCGAGCGAGGCGCCGTCGGCCACGAGCGGCACGATGGCAAAGGAGAGCGTGCCCGAGACGGTGCTCGCGGCGAGCAGGGCGGACCACGCCGCCGGATGGACAAGGCCGCCCTTGACCGCCATCAGCACCCCGGCCGCAAATCCCATGGTGACGTAGCCCATCAGCACCGGCAGCGAGGCGACGAACGCCGCGCGGCGGATGCGGCGGCGCTCGGCGGCGGGGATGGCGGCGAACTCACGCATTGCGCGCTTCGAGGAGCTTTCCGACGCGCACCGCGTCCTCGGGCGTGTCGACGCCGACGCCTTCGTCGCTCGTCTCCACCACCGCGATCCTCTCGCCCATCCAGAGCGCGCGCAGCTGCTCGAGCTTCTCGGTCGACTCGAGCGGGCACGGCGGCTCGGCGATGTAGCGCTTGAGGAAGCCGCCGCGGTAGGCGTAGATGCCGAGGTGCCGGACAAAGAGCCCGCTCGCGAGGTCGCTTTCGCCGTCGCGGGTGCAGGGGATCGGCGAGCGCGAGAAGTAGAGCGCGCCGCCGTCGCGGTCGAGGACGACCTTGACCACCGTCTTCGCCGCGAGGTCTGCCGCGGACTTGATCGGCGTCACGGCGGTCGCCATCGACCAGCGCGCGTCGTCCTTCAGCTTCGCGGCGAGGCTTTCGATCAGCTTCGGGTCGATGAGCGGCTCGTCACCCTGGATGTTGACGAGGATGTCGTCGTCGTCGAAGTCGCCGCCGAGGAACGCTCGCGCGGCGCAGGCGATGCGGTCGGTGCCGCTCGGCAGCTCGCTCGGGGTCATCACCGCAGTGCCGCCGCAGTCCTCGACCGCCTTGACGATGCGCTCGTCGTCGGTCGCGACGAGCACCGCGTCGAGTCCTTTCGCGCGCTTGACCGCGTCGACCACCCAGGCGACGAGCGGTTTGCCGGCGATGACGGCGAGCGGCTTCCCGGGGAAGCGGCTCGAGCCGTACCGGCTGGGTATGATTCCGTATGTCTTCATATGTGTGTATTATACCAAATCCCCGCGCCCACGACCCACGGACCACCCACCTACGCCAAGGCTCCGGCGGGCAAGCCTACCCCGAGGCTCCGGCGGGCAAGCGATCCACGCCTACCCTGCTCCCTTGGCCGCGCACGTCTCTTCTCCCCCGCCTTTTTCGCCCAGCATTTTCATCAGCCTCCGCCACCACCGCGATTTCGTCCGCACCGTAATCTCACGCTCGTACCTCTCCCTCCATTCCCGCAGCATGTTCGCGTCCTCAACCGCCTCCGGGTCGACCAGCGCGTCGATCCTCGCGATGAGCGCCGTCGCGCTTTTCCCCGCCGAATCCGACACCTCCCGCCATATCGCCGCCGCCCTCACGACCTCGGCCTCCGGCGTCCGCCAGCGCGAGCCATCCTTGACTTTCGGTGCCCGGCTGTTCCGTCTCGCCGTCGCTTCGCCGCTCGGCTTCGGACCCGGCACCGCCGCCGAAACCGGCGTCGGGTCGACGAGCCCGGCGATCTGCCGGAACTTCTTCGCCGCGGCCTTGTAGCGCATCACCGCCGTGTACCTGAGGTAGAGCGCGGGGATGTTGTCCTTCAGCCACCCCTTGATC
>CACXRO010000008.1 GCA_902770045.1 uncultured bacterium | reverse complement strand
GCACATCGCGGCGGCGGCGCTCGCGGCGCTTGCGCTCGCCTCCCTGTTCGACGTCAAACGCGACGGCGGCGCCTCGCCGGCCGCCTCGCCGGGCGGCGGAATTTCGAGCGGCTTCGAGTGGCAGCTGGACGTGGTGGAGAACTTCCGGCTTTCGCGCGAGCGCAACGTGCTCGTGTTCATCCAGGACTCGATGCCGGGCAGCGTCTCGACCGACATCGTGAAATCCTCGCCCGACCTCGCCGCGAAGTTCCCAGGGTTCGTGGCGTTCACGAACAACGTCGGGATGCACGACTGCACCAAGCGCGGACTGCCGGGGCTCATGACGGGCAGGTACTTCGATCCGCTCTCCTCCTCGAAGGCGGAGTATCCGATGTCGATATACGGCGCGGATTCGTTCCTCATGCCTTACGTGGAGTCCGGGGCGGAGGTGTCGTTCGCGCCGGACTTCCTTCCCTACGGCTACACCAACGCGAAGGTGGAGAAGCGCGCGAAGGTCACGGGGCGCCAGAAGCACGGATGGGCCGCGCTGCTCAGGCGCTCGAAGGAGGTGCCGTACCTGAGCCTCTTCGACGTCACGGTGTTCCGGATCGCGCCGTACCTGGCGAAGGCCCCGTTCCTCTACGCGAAGATCCGGCACGACCCGATGTTCGGACAGGACGAGTCGAACTTCTGGTACGAGCACGCGATGTATCCGCGTCTCGCCGCCGCCGGGTTCACGTCGGCGAAGACCGTGCTTGGGGTGTTCCACACCCGCGGCGCCCACCCGCCGCTCGTCTTCGACCGCGACGGACGCCGTCTCGGCACGGTCGGCTGGGGCAGCAAGTCGCTTCCTGACCTGGTGCGGAATCCGCTGTACAACCTTGCCCGGCTGATGGACGCCCTGCGCGAGAAGGGTGTGTACGACAAGTCCCTCGTCGTCGTCGTCGCGGACCACGGCGTAGGCATTGCGCCGCACACCACTCCCCACCATCCGTCCGAGTCGGCGATACTGTGGGTGAAGCCCGAGGGCGCGTCCGGTCCGCTCGCGTACTGCGGCACACCGACCGGGTACTCCAGAATCGCCGCGTTCATGAGGTCCGCGGCGGCTGGCAGCCCGAGCGCCGCGGACGCCGAGGCGGCGCTCCGCGAGGAGGACCGGCTCTTCAGATACCAGGACGCCGACGACCGCTACCACGACATCGTGGTCGGCCCGGACGGCGGCATCGTCTCTAGGCGGGATTATTGACCCCATTCCCTCCTCCGTGCGGAAAGCCGCGGCGGTTGACATATTCGGCGGGGTGTGGTATCATACAAAACATGAAATCCATAAGTGTAGATACTTCGATGGGGTGGGGTGGAATTAATAGGTTTCCCGCCCGCGCGAAAACTAAACTTAAATTCGTCATCTAACGTCCAATGTCCGAGGTCCTGCTGTCGAGCCTGGAATTTGGACATTGGACTTTGGCATGGCTTTGAATGGACAAGAGGGGCAATTAAATGAAACGGAGTAATGATATGAAGAAACTCGCGTATGGCATTGTTTTGGCTTTCGCGGCAATGTCCGCGGCAGATGTGTTCGCGGCGGGGGAGCGGATACCGGCCGGCTACACGGAGATCGAGTACATCCAGGGGTCTGGCGGCTCCCGCCTCGTCACCGGCTACACTCCGACGCCGAACGCCGACAAGATCGAGGCGGTGGTTGCGTTTCCGACGCTCGACCAGACCATGACAATCTGGTGCGCACGCGGCTCGTCCACGTCGACCAAGAGCTGGACTATGTTCATGCTCAACAACAGCGGCTACAAGCTCCGCCTCGACTACAACTCGACCGTGGACAAATACTTTTCGCCCACAGTTTCCAAAGACACGAAGTACACGGTCACGGTCGAAGGACCTGTCGGCACGTGGACCGGTGGCACCGGGGTCAACCACACCAAGGTCGCGGACTTCACCGCCGGCGGTCCAGTCGTGCTGTTCTCCTCCTACTACAGCGGGACTGGCAACAACAAGGGCAACTACGGCAAGCACAGGCTCTATTCCTTCAAGGTCTGGCGGAATGGCAATCTCATCCACTACTTCGTCCCCTGCAAGGACTCGTCGAACAACGCGACGATGGTGGACATCTGCGCCAGCCCGGCGGCGGAGCTGACCCGAGAAGGCAACTTCACCGCCGGCGACCCAGGCCACTATTACGACGACGCGTTGTTTGGGTCCCCCGACGCGCTGGGGATCGTTGGCGCCCCCGGCCAATATGGTGCGCCGTCCCCCGCCTACGGAAAGCATTCCGGCCTCGCTGGCGGCGACACGGTCGCAGTCTCGTGCGAATCCTATACGAACACCACCACGATGGTCGAGTACATCTGCACCGGCTGGAAGCTCTATGACGAGGACAACAATGTGCTTTCAAACGGGACCGAGAAATCCTTCACCTACGTGCATCCGACGCCGGCCGCATACCGAATCCTTGAATGGCAGTGGACATCGCGTGCGTTGTCCTCGATATCCGACGCCACTTTGCCAGTTGGCGGCGCGGCATTCCACGTGGACGCATCCATGCCCTCGACGATGATCACGGTCGAGTCCGGCGGAAAGCAGCTCGTCACTACCTGGAGCGACGCGGACGGCGGCGCGATGAGGGCGACATCAGGCTCCAGCTGCCGGCCATGGCTCGTCACGAACGACGGGCTGCCGTATGTAGACTTCGGCCCGCAGGCCAGCGGCAACGGCTCGGCGGCCGGCGACGCGTCCGGCTGCCTGGCCTGGTCGTCGCAGTTGACGACCATCCGCGAGGTGTTCCTGGTCTTCAGCGACTATCCCGGCTCCGCCCATTCGTTCTTCCTCGGCGACAGCGGCGTCTACCACTTCCACCGCAACCAGAAGAAGCTCTTTAACAGCCAGTATGCCAACTCGAACATCCAGAACGGGTTGAAAGAGGTTGACGGCGTCGTACGCACCATCGACTACGCGCTGTCGGAGGGCTTCCACCTCATCCACCTGCGCACGACGGGCAACGTCACCGCAAGTCGCTTCGCTCAGGACCGCACCGTCAATTTCGGTGGCCAGCGGCTGCAGGAGGTCATCGTCTACACGAGTCCCCTGACTGACGCCCAAGCCGACGAGGTCTACGACTATCTGAACGAGAAGTGGTTCAAGAACCCCGGCTCGCTGGTAGTGGACGCCGCACCCGAGCAGGTCGGCTCGCCGTCGCCGGCATACGGACTCCATGTCGGCCTTGCCGCCGGCGCAACGGTTCCGGTTTCCTGCGGCGCGACAATCGTCACCAATGCGGAGGAAACGGCCTTCTACGTCTGCACCGGCTGGAAGCTCTACGACGCGGACGGGAACGTCGTCTCCAATGGCGCAGGAACCGCTTTCACTTACATTCACCCGACCCCGGCCGCCTACCGCACGCTCGAATGGCAGTGGAAGGGATACGCCATCAGCCCCGCCGCGCCACTGCCGCCGGGCTACCGGGAATGCGCCTACATCAGCGTAACCAATGGCGAGCAGTACATTGACACCGGGTACAGGGTCAAGGTGACAACCGACATCCAGGCGCACTTCAACGTGCCGAATTTCTCAAGCGACAACGTGCTGTATGGCGTCCAGATCAATACCGGCAGCTACGATGCGTTCGCCCTCAGGATTCCCGCCGGCTCGACCGGTACGAAGCAGATCCGCGTCTATCGCCTTTCCGGTGGCGGTTCGTCCATTGTGACCACGCTCGACAATGCCGTGGCGAACGACATCCGGTTCTCGACCGAGTATTCGAACGGCGGCGCGGTCAACACCTACACGTTCAACGGCGAGACGAAGAACTTCGCGGCGAACCTCCGCAACCGACTGGACGACAACATCCTCATCTTCAGGGTGAATTACGGCGGAATTGTCTATGCCAACGTGAAGTCGGTCGTCGGCACGCGGGTCTATTCGTTCAAGATTCTCGAGGGCGGCGAAGTCGTGAGAAACTTCGTGCCTTGCCTGAGGGAATCCGATGGCGTCGCCGGCCTCTACGAGACGATTGGCAGGACCTTCCACGCCAACGCCGCCAGCACGGGCGGCACCTTCGCCTACGCGGAGCGACCCGATAATCTGCTGGCAATTCTCCCAATCCCCGACCAGATCAACGAAACCTTCGACCCGGTTCGTCCCGAATTCACGGTGTCGAACACGTTCAACGGGGCAACCTGGACCGTCGGCGGCGATATCGCCAGCCCGCTCTTCGATGTGGAATACACAGGCAATGACTGTGTCGGAGAGGCGGTGGCCACGGTCGTTGGGAGGGGCGAGTACGCGGGGCAGTCCGCGAGCCGGTTCTTCAACATCGTCGCGACGAAGATCGAGGACGAGAACATCTCCACGACCGACCTGACCGTCCGGAGGTCGATCGCCGACGGGAAGTACGTCTATGTCTTCAACGACAGCGCCGCCGCGCATACGACGACGACGAAGCGCAACCTGGTCCTGGCCGAATGCCTGCTCGTGGGCGGCGGCGGCGCGGGCGGTTGCACGTTCGGCGGCGGCGGCGGCGCGGGCGGCGTCACCAATCTCACGGGCCTTTCCGAATTCCTCGCCAAGGGCGGCACCTTCACAACTTCGGTCGGCGCGGGCGGAAGCCGTGGCACTACTGCAGGAAACCAAGGCGGCCGCGGCGGCGCGACATCCTTTGAATTTGGCGCAATTTCCGCTTCCGTCGCCGGCGGCGGCGGCGGCGGTGGTTGGGCCGCCTACAAAAACCCCGGATTGAGCGGCGCCTCGGGCGGCGGCGGATGCAACAACAACGCCGGCGGCGCGGGAACGGCGGGCATAGGCCATGCCGGCGCGGCGGGTACGGGGGCGAACAGCAGCGCCTCCGGCGGCGGCGGCGGCGCGGGCCATGCCGGCTATACGGCGGACACGACCGCCAAGCATTCCGGCTACGGCGGCGAGGGCGTCTCCAACAACATCACCGGAGCCTGGGTCGTCTACGGCGGCGGCGGCGGCGGCGGCGGATCGGACAACGGCTATGGTTATTACGACCCCGGCCTCGGCGGCCTCGGCGGCGGCGGCGACGGCGCCAGGGGATATTTGGGAGAGGACGGCGTCAACGGCCTCGGCGGCGGTGGCGGCGGCGGCGGCTACAACGGCACCACCGTGGCATACGGCGGCAACGGTGGCTCGGGCACGGCGATCCTCGCCTTCCGGCCCAACGACATTGAAGTCGACATCCCGGTCCAGGTCTGGGAGTCCTTCGACCCGTGCCGACCTGAGTTCGTGGTGTCGAACACGCAGAACGGCGCCATCTGGACTGTCGGCGGCGACATCGCAAGCGCGTATTTCGACGTCGAATACGCCGACAACATCGGCGTCGGCACGGCGACGGTGTCCGTCACCGGCAAGGGAGAATGCGCAGGGATGTACTGGATTGGGACATTCAACATCGCCGCGACGAAGTACGAGGACGAGAACCTTTCCACGACCGACCTTTCCTCCCGCCGCGTGATTGTCGACGGCAAGTCGGTCTACATCTTCAAGGACGGTTCTTCCGCGCAGGTCTTGACCGCGAAGCGCGGCATCGTCATGACCGACTTCCTGGTTGTCGGTGGTGGTGGCGGCGGCGGCCGCACGATGGCCGGCGGCGGCGGCGGCGGCGGCGTCACCAATGCCACGGGGGTCGTCGGCGCCACTGTGGCCAAGGGCGGGACCTTCACCTTGACCGTCGGCGCGGGCGGCGCCGGCAGCCGCGACCAAAAGGCTAATGGCGGCAAGGGCGGCATATCGTCGCTTCAGTTCGGTGCGCTCTCCGTCTCCGCTCCTGGCGGCGGTGCCGGCGGCAGCTGGGAAGTCAAGAATGGCTCGGCAGGGGCGAGTGGCGGCGGCGCCGCCCAGAACGGCTCCGGCGGCGCTGGCATTGCTGGATACGGCTTTGCCGGCGCGGCGGGTGGCGGTCAGAACAGCTCCGCCTCCGGCGGCGGCGGCGGCGCGGGACACGCCGGCTACGCGGCGGACACGACCGCCAAGCACGCGGGCTACGGCGGCGAAGGCGTCTCCAACAACATCACCGGAGCGTGGGTCGTCTACGGCGGCGGCGGTGGTGGCGGCGGATCAAACAACGGCTACAATAACTACACCGCTGGCCTCGGCGGCCTTGGCGGCGGCGGCGACGGCAGCCGGACGGAGGATGGGTATCCCGGCACCGACGGCCTCGGTGGTGGCGGTGGCGGCGGCGGCTACAGCTCCGCGATCGCCGGCTGCGGCGGTTCGGGCGGCTCGGGCACGGTGATTTTCGCCGTCGTTGGTGCCGACTTTGAGGTCGATCCGGTTCCCGACCAGTTCCTGACGGCTGGCGTATGCGAGCCGCTGCCCGTCGTGCACGACGGCGAGACGCTGCTCGTGAAGGACTCTGACTACACGGTTGCCTACACGGACAACGACGCGCCGGGAATCGCCCTGATTACGATCACCGGCATCAACGACTATGCCGGCAAGTCCGTCGTGGTGAGCTTCAGGATCGTGTCGCGTCTCTTCGCGGATCCGTCGGTCGCCGTCAGCGGCGACGGCAGCAGCTGGGCGACCGCGATGTCCGTGGCCGACGCCCTGACGGCGGCGGCGGCGGAGACTGGTCTCTGCGAGGTCTGGATCAAGTCGGGGACGGTCTCGCAGCCTGCGATCTCTATCGCCAACAGCGGTGCGCTCACGATCCGCGGCGGATTCGCGGGGACGGAATCGACGTTGGCCGACCGCCAGCCTGGCGCGCTCACTGTCTTTGACGGCGAAAGCACCTCGAGCATCCTCCTGACCATCAACAACGCGACCGACGACGACATTTTCATCGACCGGATCAAGTTCTGCCGCGCCAGGTCGAACGGCCTCGTCAAGACCGGCAAGGGCGGGCTGAAGGCATACGACTGCGCCTTCGAGACGAACGGCAGGAACGTGTCGGAAGTATACGGGCGCGGCATGAACGCGCAGTCCGACGGCTACGGCTCTCTCGTCGTCTCCAACTGCGTCTTCGCCGGCAACCGTAGCGTCAACAGCGACAAGCAGTGGGGCGGCTTCGGCCTCTATGTCAAGAATTTCAACGATGCACTTGTCGACGACTCGCTCTTCTTGACCAACGGCTACGACCTGACGAAGACGCCGTCCAGCGCCTACGTCGGCTACCTCAATGCGCGCGGATCCGCGCTCCTCGTCGACAGCACCCCAATAACGATCAGGAACAGCCGCTTCGCCGGCAACTGCTGCCCGGTGCGCAAGAAGGACGACACCTACTGGTGCGGCGGCACGATCGCGCTCAACGGCGCGTGCGGCGGTTCGGTGATCGACCACTGCGCGCTCATCGGCAACACAGAGATTGTGAGTGCTGGAGACGAAGGTTCCAACAGCGGCGGAGCGATCGCGATCCGGCTGAACACCGGCTCGGCAAAGGTTGACATCCGTAACTGCACCATCGCCTACAACCTCACGCAAAGCCCCTATTCGTCGGGCGGCATCACCGTCTACAAGGGCTCCGCCGACATCTCGAACACGGTTCTCTGGAAGAACCTCAGGTACCACACCACCTCGGCCGGCTACGGCAAGGACCTGCATGTCGCATCCTCCTCCGCCTCGGCGACCATCCGCAATTCGACCGTGACGTCGCTCGACCCAAGCGACGAGTGCGTCGTCGGCGCGACCGTGGACGAGGAATCGGTGTTCGCGCTTGATCCAAAGCTCGTCACCTCGACGGCAGTCTTCGAGTCCCTACTGACGCAAAACGCCACCGGGCCGTACTTCAAGCCCACTACCGCCAACCCCACCGTCTACGAAGACCTGGCGGGGATGGACGCGCATCTCCTCTCTCCGGCCGGCTACTTCGTCAACGGCGGCGCGGTTGGCCCGGCGACGAGCGACTACTCCACGGCGATCGACCTCGGCGACCCGGAGGCCGACTACTCGAACGAGCCGGCGCCGAACGGCTCGAGGCTCAACCTCGGCGCCTACGGCAACACCGCGGAGGCGTCCTGCACCGCGACTGGCCAGCCGAACGCGAGCGTTGGGGTGACGTTCCCCGACGGCCTGACGCGCCCTAAGGTCACGGTCACGATGGGACTTGCGTCGGGGACAGGCTACAACGCGACGGTTCTGGTCGTCTGCTCCACCAACGGCCTTGTCATCGCCTCGCAGAGCTACAGGTTCGTCTCCTCCGGCGACATCCTGGAGTACAGCACGCTGCCTACCTACCTGGTTCCCGGCGACGCACTTGACGTGGCGGTGTTCATCTCCTCTCCCGGCTCGGGACCGGTGGAATACCGAGTCTCCGAGACGGTCACGGGCAACGTGCCGCCGTTCTACGGCAAGGGCGGCGGGCCGAACGTCATCCACGTGCGCACCGGTGCGGACTGCAAGATGGATGGCAGCAACTGGATGGACGCATACCCCGACCTCAGGACGGCGCTCGCGTCCGCGCCTGACGCCTCCAAGACCGAAATATGGCTCTCGGTGACGAACGACTACATGAAGACGGCGGTCACGCTTGTCGGCTCGATCACGGTCCGCGGCGGTTTTACCGGCGTCGAGAACTCGGCGGCGGAGCGTCCAGAAGGGCTGCTCTCGACCCTCGATGGCGTTAGCAGCAACTACAAGACGATGGACTTCAGCGTTCCGTCCGGCGCGCTCCTGACGGTCGAGCGCATCCGCTTCTCGCACTCCTCCGGCCCCGGGCTCAGGAAGACCGGCTCCGGCGACCTCACTGTCCGCGACTGCTACTTCACGGACCGCAAGCAAAGCGACTGGAACCTCCTTGGCGGCGGCATCTACGCCTCGGGCGGCACGGTCTCGGTCGCCAACTGCCAGTTCGTCCATCTCATCGACTACAGCGTCAACGCGCTGTCGTATGCATCCAACGGCGGCGACGGCATCTACCTCAGCTCCTGCACCCAGGCGTACATCGACGACTGCCTCTTCGCCACGAACGGCGTCCAGTTCTACCGGAACAAGGGCTCCCAGGCGCGTCACCCCGGCTCCGCCGTCTACGTCAACGCGACGCCGACGATTTTCCGCAACTGCCGCTTTGCATCGAACGGCTCGGCGGTAATGGAGCAGACCGGCTGCGGCGGCGCCGTCTTCTTCAACGGCGCCTGCGGCGGGTCGAAGATGATCAACTGCACTTTGGTCGGCAACGCCGATCTCGAAGGCTCGCAGTCGTCCACGGAAGCCTACGGCGGCGGCGCGGTCTACTGCCTCATGTCCTCGGCGGCCGCGACGCTCGACATCGAGAACTGCACCATTGCGTACAACCTGACGCAGGGCAAGTGGGCGGGTGCCGGCATCAACGTGGGCAAGGGCACGGTCAACCTGAAGAACTCGGTCATCTACGGCAACGTCCGCGGCCGCACCAACATCGCCGAGATCGCCGGCGCCGACATCGAGGTGAAGGCGGACGGCAGCCTGAACATGTCGTACACCCTCGTCACCGGCCTCACGTCGAACTACATCCACTCCGTCAATGCCGAGAACCTGACCATCGGCCCCGGCGTCATCTATGACATCGACCCGCTCCTCGCGACGACTACGAACGATTTCTGGAAGCTCTTCACGAAATACAATGAGACCGTCTACATTGCCCAGGCCAAGCGCGGCGACTGCGCCAAGATCGACGTACATCCGCGCACGCGGACGGGGTATCTCAACCAGGACGGGGTGCTGATCCGTGATCCGGAGCGGGTGGAGTCGCCGACGATCGACAAGGGCGATCCGACGAGCGACTACTCGAAGGAGCCGTCCGTGGTCGGCATCGGCGGCAACGGCGGCAGGGTGAACCTGGGCTTCTCCGGCAACTCGCCCGAGGCGGCGTTCACCAAACGCACCGGCTCGGTGTACTACATAAGGTAGCGCGGCGGTTAAACAGGTTGAAAAGTTGAAAGGTTGAAAGGTTGAAAGGCCGCGGCAGTTTCCGCGGCAGATTGATGGTCAGGTGGTTGGGTGGTTGGGTGGTTTGCGCAGCAGGCGGTGGACGGAACTGCGTGAATGATAGCCGCACAGCGCGGCGACTTCATCGTACAGCATAGTGCGGAAGGGCGTGACGGCCATCATGGCTCGTTTTCGCCGCACGGCGCGAATCTCGTCGAGAATCGAATGGCCAAGCATGGCGCGGAAGCGGATCTCCGCCATGCGCCGTCCGCACGGGAAAGTCGCCGCGACATCGCGGGCCTTGAGTCCGCAGCATGCCTTCTTCCGGATGAGTTCGCAGGCGGCGACAACCGCAGGGTCGCTTCTTTTCAGGCGGAAAGTCGAGGCCCTGCGCACGACTCCAATCGGCGCGATGGTGGAATTGCGTTCTTTGATCCGCTTTCTGGAGATGAGCATCCAGAGCAGATGCGCGGTTTCGCATATCGCGGAAGGGACGTCGACGGCGATGCTTGACAGCGTCGGCCGCAGGACTTCGCAGATCGATTCGTCGTTGTCGACCCCGAGCAGCGCGACGTCGTCGGGAATCGCCAGCTTACTGTGGTCGCAAGCGGCGTTTACCGCGGCGGCCACGGCGTCGTTCGCGGCAAATATGCCGACCGGACGCGGAAGGCTCTCTATCCATGAGGCAAGATGCGCCAGACGGCCCGTGGCGGAGACGCGTCGCTTCGGATGGGCATAGCACGCAACGCCGCGCCCGTTGAGTCCGAGGATGCTGACGAAGTGCCGCCCGCGCAGACGACTCCAGTTCTCCTCGATATCCGGCGGCACGTATGCGTACGAGGCCAGCTCCAGCGACAGCAGGTGGTGCGCGGCAGCGGCGGCGATGGCCTTTTCGTCGAGCCTGACGGTGGCGTGGCGGGGATTGCCGGGTTTGATGTCGCGGTGGAGAAACACGGTTGGCAGTCCGGCGAACAACTTCTCCGGCAGCTTGTCGTTGTTCACGATGCAGCCGTCGGGCTGCCAGAACTCAATCAGCTCCGCCACCTCCTTCGCGCTGCTGACATTTGCATCGGCGAACTTTACCGAGAGGCCGTATCTCTCGTAGAGGTTCGTCGCGTCATGGAAGTTTGGGGTGATCGATTTTTCGCCGCGCGGAAATCTCAGAACGCTGTACATGGAGGGCAGTATATCACAGCAGAGGGTTCGGGTGCAAGTGTGTTTCGCAATCTGCAACAAGGCAATTTCGCATAACGGACGGCAGAATGCGGTAGATATGGTATGATATACGATATGAAAAGTCCATCCATCGTCGCCGTATGCCTTTGCGCCGCGCTGAATGCGTCGGCTGCCTCCACCTCTAGTTATGTCCAGGACGGGCTGATCGCCTGCTGGGACGGCATCGAGAACGCGGGCACCGGGACGCACGACGACAACGCGACGGTCTGGAAGGACGTCGTCGGTGGCTACGAGTTCAGCCTCACCGGCGTCACCGTGGACGACGACCGCATGACCTTCGCCGGAACGTCCTCTTCCTACGGCACCCTCTCCGCCGCCGACACCACCTCGACCTTCGTCGCCGCGAAGAACGGCACGATGGAGATCGTCTATGCTTCGCGCACAGGCAGTGGAACCCAGATTCTCCTCCAGTCCACAGCGAGCGCTGGGCTGGCATTCGGTCTGCTTAGCGGCAATCTAATCCTTCCATACACCAGTTCAGGAGCTACAAAACCGAAGTATTCGTTCACATCCGGGGCAGCTACGAACACCGTTGCCGTGCGCTACACCGCCGGAGCGCCAGCCGCCGCAATCGCCAACGGATTGTCGCTGATATCCTCCGCAAACGACACCTGGGGCAGTCCGGGAACGGTGACATTCATCGGCAACAGGGCCAGCCAAGCGGCCAACACCCATTTCGACGGCTCCATCTACTGCATCCGACTCTACAGCCGCCAGCTGACGGACGAGGAAATTGCCGCGAACCAGGCGGTAGACCAAAAGCGCTTCATTCTCCACATCGGTGCCGACACGCTCAATGTGACGTCCTCGGCGGAAGGCATAGGCTCGCCGTCGCCCGCTTACGGATATGTCCAGGGCCTTGAGGCCGGAGAGACCGTCTCCGTCTCTTGCGGCAATGCGGTCGTGACGAACGCCAACGGCTCCGTCTATTCCTGCACCGGCTGGAAGACGTACGACGAGGACGGCACCCAGGTTTCAAGCGGATCCGACACCTCCTTCACCTACACGCATTCGTCGCCGGCTGAATACTGCGAACTTCAATGGCAGTGGGAGATGACTTCCCCGCCTACCGGCTACGTCAGTGACGGGCTGATTGCATTTTGGGACGGTATCCAGAACGCCGGTTCCGGCGTCCACGTCGACGGCACGAATGTCTGGAAGGATCTTGTGGGCGGCTACGAGTTCAGCCTCAACAATACCACCGTGGGCGACGACAGCATGATCTTCGACGGAACGTCATCGTCATACGGCACCCTCTCCTCCGCCGACACGGCTTCCACTTTCGTTGCCGCGAAGAACGGCACGCTGGAGATTGTCTATCGCTCTAACACCGGCTCCGGCAGCCAGGTTATGTTGCAGTCCACGGCAGCTTCTGGATTGGCATTCGGAATATATAATACTTCCAGTATCATTCCTTACACCGATGCTTCGCAAGGATCGCAGATGATGTTCCCGTTCGCGTCGGGGACTTCGAACAACTTTGTCGCGGTGCGTTACTCGTCCGGCGCGCCCATCTCCGCGCTCGCCAACGGGACGGCGCTGACTGCATCTGGCGGCAGTAGCTGGTCGGTCCCTGGACAGGAGACCTTCCTTGGCAACAGGCAAAACAAGGGCAACGGATTCGTCGGTTCAATCTACGCGATCCGCCTCTACAGCCGCCGGCTGACAGACCTGGAAATCATCGAAAACCAGACTCTCGACCAGCAGCGCTTCACCCAGGCCGTCGACAATTCGCGGCTCGCGATCTCCAGCACGCCCGAGGGCGCCGGCAGGCCGAGTCCCGCCGACGGCTACGTCACCGGCCTCGTGGCCGGCGACACCCACATCGTCACCTGCGGCGGCGCGATTACCTGGACGAACGCCGCGGAGACCATCGAATATTCCTGCGCGGGCTGGAGGCTCTACGACGCGAACGACAGCATCGTCGACAGCGGCAACACCCTGTCTTTCGTCTATACCCATCCGACGCCAGCGGCGTTTCGCCGGCTCGAGTGGGTGTGGCAGCCGTCGGCGGTGAAGGGGAATGTCGTCGCCGGCGCTGACGGCTCGGTTTCGCCGTCCGGCACCGCCTGGTACGCCACCGACACGCCGATCACCGTGGCGGCGACGCCGGATTCCGGCAAGGCGTTCATCAATTGGACTGGAACGCTGCCTTCGGGCATCACCGACACCTCGGCGTCCGCCACCTTCACGCCGACTGCGCCGTTCGAGATGACGGCGAACTTCGGCGCGGGATTCTACGTGGCGACGACCGGTAGTGACGACGACGACGGCTCGGCGGAGCATCCCTTCGCCACCATCTCCAACGCGATCGAGAAGGCGGATGCGGCCATCGCGGGCGGCGCGCAGCACGTGATAATCAATGCCGCGGACGGATCCTATCCCGAAAACGGCCTCGTGGTCACGAACGCGATTGTCATCGCCGGCAACGCGGCAGACCGCACTGCCGTCAAGATCGGCAAGTCCGGCGCGCGGGTCTTCCGCGTCGCCCACGCCGACGCGGCGCTCAAGAACCTCACCGTCCAGAACGGAACGGTGACGGCTGTAAACATAGCCTACGCTGGCGGCAACGTCCGCCTGGAAAATGGAACCGTGGCGAACTGCGTCTTGACGGGAGGCGGAATAAACTCGCTTACAGACGACAAGGGCGGGAACCTCTACATCAGCGGCGGCATGGTTGTTGACAGCCTTCTGACCAGTCCGCTAGTCGGGAGCGGATCGCTTGGTTCGGGTGCCTACATTGCTGGCGGCGTTGTTTCGCGTTGTGTCATCGAAAACGCGCCGGCGAAGAAAGGCACCTGGCTGGCGATTGGCACTGGTGCGTACTTGACTGGCGGCGTCATCGAGAACTGCCTCGTTCGCAACAACCATGCCGGAAAGGGCGCGATCTATTTGAACGGCGCCGCCAAGGTCGTAAACTGCACCATCGTCGGCAACTATCCTGATAGCGGCACTGGCGGCGGCATTGGCGGCGTCTATGTGAACAACAACTCTGCGTCCGTCGTGAACTGCGTCATCTTCAACAATGGCGGCACGGCGACCGCCGAGTGGGCGAACCAGTACGGCGCGCGCTTCTTCAACTGCGTCTCGACCGTCGAAAACGCCAATGGCGTCAACTGGACCACGCTGCCGTTCACCAACAGGTCGTCCTACTTCGATGACGACGAATACTGGACGCCGCTGCTCGGGTCGCCGATGGTTGACGCAGGCGACGACTCGCGCTATCCGTCCACCAGTTCCCAGACTGACATTGCCGGGAATGCGCGCATTTCAGGCCGCCACATCGACATTGGATGCAGCGAGCTCGACCAGAGCAGCTTCAACGTCGTTGCCACGGTGGCGTCCTATCCGTCGGTATTGAAGGGCAGTATGGTTGACTTTGTCTGCCATGCGGCCGGCGCTGCGGGTGCGGTGACGTACGAACTGGACTTCGGGGACGGTTCCGCCCACCTCGTGACGACCAATCCCCAGATTTCCCGCCGATTCGATATTGCTGGCTTGTTCCAAGCGAGGGTAAGGGGTCGGGATGGAAGCGGAGAATATGGCAACTGGATTACCGTGAGCGTGCCCATCTGCGTGGCGGAAACCGACATCTACGTGTCGCCAGAAGGCAACGACGCGAACGCCGGCACCGCCGCCGCGCCATTCCTTACGATTTTCCATGCCCTTGCCACGCTTACGAATGTGAACTCTTCGTGCGCAACCGACGTTGACGGGGTCACGGTTCACATCGCCGCTGGGACATACGAGGAAAACGGACTTCCTGCCATCGGGTCTCGGGTGACGGTCGAGGGCATTGCCTCTGACCGCAACGCCGTCAAGATCGGCAAGTCGGGGGCGCGGATCTTCTGCCTCACTGACGAGGACGCGGTGCTCAGGAACCTCACCGTCACGAACGGGACGGTGACGGCCGCAGACATATCCTACGCCGGCGGCAACGTCCGACTGGAAAACGGAACCGTGACGAACTGCGTTCTTGCCCGAGGCTCCTCCACGGTGCAGGACGGCAAGGGGCTAAACCTCTACATCCGCAACGGCGTGGCCGTTGACAGCCTGCTGACGAGTCCGTTGGTAGGGAGCGGACCGCTTGGCCCGGGCGCGTACATCGCGGGCGGCGTCGTTTCGCGCTGCATCATCGAAAAGGCGCCAGCTAAGACCGGCACCTGGCTGCCGATTGGTTCCGGCGCGTATCTGGCTGGCGGTGTAATCGAGAACTGCCTCGTTCGCGACAACCACGCCGGAAAGGGCGCGATCTATCTGGATGCCGCCTCCGCCAGGGCCGTAAACTGCACCATCGTCGGCAACAATCCAGATGGTGGCACCGGCGGCGGCACTGGAGGCGTCTATGTGAACAACGCATCGGCGCTCGTCGTGAACTGTGTTGTCTACAACAACGGCGGCACGGCCTTGGCCGAATGGGCCAACAAGAACCCGGCGAGGTTCTACAGCTGCGCATTCTCGGCTGACGCTGCCTTCACGGGAGCCAACTCCACGGTGAAGGACCTCACGGACGCGGCCTTTAGGGATGCCGCGAACGGTAACTACCGCCCGAAGCGCGATGGCGCGCTCTACAACGCCGGCGACAATACGCTCTACTCGTCCTACGCGACTTCGACGACTGACCTTGATGGCGCCCCTCGCATTCAGGGCAAGATCATCGACATCGGCTGCTGGGAGGCCGCGACCGGCATCGGCTCGGTCTACTACCTCCGGTAACGCGGCAATACAATAATTGGGACAGTCCCCGTGGTGTACTCGTCCAGCGCTTCGGGACCCTGGCGCACGAGGCGGACGACATCGCAGTCGCTCGCCCATCCCCGCCGTCGATTGAGGCGCTGGCGCCTTGTCGTAGAAAACAAGGCTCTTCGAAGTTATTGTGGAGAGTGTGTTTCGGGATAGTTGAAACTCCGATGGTTGGGGTTCTCGCTACCGCTCCACTGCTTCGCACTCAACAACCTCAATTCAGAAGACAGCATTATCTGGTTTTATATCTGGGGGCTCGCCCCCAGACCCCCAAGACCCCTGCGGCGAAGCCGCAGATATCAGATATAAAACAAGATTGGCCGTGTAAGATGTATGTCAAATGCTATGCATAGTCCATACAGCGGAGCGGTAGCGAGAGCCCCACGGATCGGAGTTTCATACACTACGTTGCTAGAGCACACACGAAACTTAAAAAAGCCAAAATTCAATTAGTATACCAGATTTCCCGACGCTGAACCTTAATGGAACCTTAAGCGAATCTAAATTCGTCTTTAGATTCAATTAAGGTTCCATTAAGGTTCGATTTCCGGCGTTTTGCTATTCTACGCACCGTCCTCCCGGACTGGAGGGCGGAAAGGAACGTAGAAAGATGCTGGCAAAATGCTATTCGGCCGCGGTGAGCGGCGTGGAGGCGCGGACGGTGGAGATCGAGGTGTTCTCCACCCTGGGGAACTCGCAGTTCGCGATCGTGGGCCTCCCGGACCAGGCGGTGAAGGAGGCGAAGGACCGCATCCCCACCGCGCTCAAGAGCCAGGGCCTCTCGTCCCGCAAAGAGCTGGACGTTACGGTCAACCTCGCGCCTGCGGACGTTAAGAAGGAGGGGCCGGTCTACGACCTGCCGATCGCGGTCGGGCTCCTGAAGGCGACGGGCAAGGTGTTCAGCGAGAGCCTCGACGACTATGCCTTCGCCGGCGAGCTCGCGCTCTCGGGCGAGATCCGTCGGGTGAAGGGGGTGCTGCCGATGGCGCTCGAGATGAAGCGCATCGGCCGACGCGCGATGCTGGTGCCCGAGGAGAACGCCGACGAGGCGAGCGTGGTGGAGGGGATCGACATCATCCCGGTGCGGACGCTCCAGGAAACGGTGCAGTACCTGAACGGCGAGCGCGCCATCGAGCCGCGCCGCAACGACCTCTCCCGTCTCATCCGCGAGAACAGCGACGCGGGCGACGACTTCGCGGACGTGAAGGGCCAGCAGGACGCGAAGAGCGCGATCGAGGTGGCCGTCGCCGGCGGACACAACATCCTGATGATCGGCTCGCCGGGCTCGGGCAAGACCATGCTCGCGCGGCGGATTCCGTCCATCCTGCCGCCGCTCACGGTGGAGGAGGCGCTGGAGGTGTCGCGCGTCCACTCCGTGGCCGGGCGCGAGAAGTGCGCCGGCACCTTCGTCACTTCGCGCCCGTTCCGCGCGCCGCACCACACCGTGAGCTCGATTGGCCTCCTGGGCGGCGGCGCGAAGCCGGTGCCGGGCGAGGTGTCGCTCGCGCACCGCGGCGTCCTTTTCCTCGACGAGTTCGCCGAGTTTCCGCGCTCGGCGCTCGAGGTGCTCCGCCAGCCGCTCGAGGACGGCCACGTCGGCGTCTCCCGCGCCGCCGCCGCGCACGACTTCCCGTCCAAGTTCATGCTCGTCGCGGCGATGAACCCGTGTCCCTGCGGCTACTTCAACGACCCGCGCCGCCATTGCCGCTGCAGCCAGTCGGCCATCATCAAGTATCAGAGCCGCGTGTCGGGTCCGCTCCTGGACCGCATCGACATCCAGATCGAGGTGCCGCCGGTGGACGCCGCGCGACTGCCGACCCTGGGCCGCGGCGAATCGAGCGCGGCGGTGCGCGCGCGGGTGGTGGCGGCGCGCGCGGTGCAGGCGGCCCGGTACCGCGGCGTCGCCGGCGTGTACACGAACGCGGAGGCGAAGAGCCGCGACCTCGCCGACGTCTGCCGGCTCTCCTCCGCCGACCGCGACCGGCTCGTCAGGGCGATCGAACGGCTTGGGCTCTCCGCCCGCGCCTACGACAAGGTGCTCAGGGTCGCGCGCACCTGCGCCGACCTCGACGGCGAGGAGGCGGTCGGCGAGGAGCACATCAACGCCGCGCTCAGGATGCGCCACCTCGACGGCGCGGAGAACTCCTACTGGATCTGACCGGGGCGGCGAGGTCCGCCGCGCCGGAACGAAAGGACAACAACACCAAAGGAAAGGAAATACAGGATGAACACAACAGGAAACCAGACCGAGAGCCGCGCGTACCGTCCGAAGCTCGCGCTCTACCACCCCAACGCCCGCGGCACCGGCAGCGCCGTCAGGCTCGAGCTGCTGCCGGCGACGGACGACTCGGAGGGGTGCATCATGCTCACCATCGCCGGACAGAGCGCGGTCGGCGACCGCCGCGCGCCGACGCCGACGTACGCCCGCTTCGACTGGGAGAACAAGATCGTCGTCAAGCTCGGCTTCACCGACCTTTGCCAGATGCTGCAGGTCTTCCGCGGCGAATGCGAGTCGATCGGCGACGGACAGGGGCTCTTCCACCGCGCCGGCTGCGGCCAGACGCGCATCACGCTCCGCCACCTCGTCGAGCCCATCGTCGGCTATTCGCTCGACCTCTACCGCACCCTGCCGGGCGGACAGGAGACGTCCTCGCGGTTCTTCTTCTCGCCGGCCGAGGCGCTCGGGCTGACCGAGGCGGTGTGCGGTTCGATGACGGTAATCTGCTTCGGCATCCCGATGGCGCAGACGGCGTCGGCGGAGCGGGCCGAGTCCGCCGCGGCAAGGCGCGGAAAGGAGGCCGTCGATGCCGCGGCCGCGTGAGGAGGCGAGCGTCTCGGCGGCACACGGCTGCTGGGGCGAGGACGTCGCGGCGGAATTCCTCCGCCGCGGCGGATTCGTGATCGTCGACCGCAACTCGCGCCCGTCGGCGCGCGACCGGCGGCTCGAGATCGACATCGTCGCCTGGGAGCGCTCGACCGACACCATGGTGTTCGTCGAGGTGAAGCAGCACGCGACGCTCTCGCCCTACGCGCGCCGGCTCCGCAGCGTCGACCGCCGCAAGCGCGTCAACCTGCGCCGGGCCTGCAACGCCTGGCGGCGGGCGAACCGCTGGCGCGGCGGCTACCGCTTCGACGTCATCGAGATCTACGGCGTGCCGGAGGGCGGCAGGCCGGTGATCGACCACATCCGCAAGGTGGATCTTTTCGCCCGCCGCGGCCGCTTCGTGCGCTGGGAGTAAAAGGAAAGGAGAACAAGAATGGGCAAGTTGTCAACGGCCCTGGAGGACATCCTCAGGACCATCCGCAAGGAGTTCGGCGAGATGTCGGTATTGCGGCTCGGCGACGCCGCCGACCGCTCCGTCGAGGCGGTGTCGACCGGGGCGCTCTCGCTCGACCTCGCGCTCGGCGTGGGCGGCGTGCCGAAGGGGAGGATCGTCGAATGCTACGGCCACGAGTCGTCTGGCAAGACCACCCTCGCCCTGCATGTCGTGGCGAACGCACAGAAGTCCGGCGGGACCGCCGCGTTCATCGACGCCGAGCACGCGCTCGACCCCGGCTACGCGCGGCGGATCGGCGTCGACCTCGACTCGCTGCTCGTCTCCCAGCCGAACTCCGGCGAAGAGGCGCTGGCGATCTGCGAGCGGCTGGTGAAGTCCGGCGCGGTGGACGTGGTCGTGGTCGACTCCGTCGCCGCGCTCGTGCCGCAGGCGGAGATCGACGGCGAGATCGGCGACTGCCACGTCGGGCTGCAGGCGCGGCTGATGTCGCAGGCGATGCGCAAGCTCGCCGGCGCCATCGCCCAGACGAAGGCGCTCGTCCTCTTCACCAACCAGGTGCGCGAGAAGATCGGCGTCATGTTCGGGAGCCCTGAGACCACCCCCGGCGGCAAGGCGCTCAAGTTCTACGCCTCCTGCCGCCTGCAGGTGCAGCGCATCGGCGCGATCAAGAACGCGGCGGGCGAGGTGGTTGGCAACCGCACCCGGGTGAAGGTGGTCAAGAACAAGGTCGCCGCCCCGTTCGCCGAGGCGGAATTCGACATCCTCTACGCTTGCGGCATCTCGTGGGAAGGCTCGGTGCTGGACGCCGCTCTCGCCCGCGGCATCGTCGAGAAGCGCGGCAGCTGGCTCGCGTTCGGCGATCGCCAGCTCGGGCAGGGGACGCTCGCGGCGATCGAGTTCCTGAAGGCGAACCCGGAGCTGCGGGACGAAATCGCCGCCAGGGTGAAGGAGTCGCCGGCCGTGCCGGCGGCGAAGGGCCGGAAGGCGGCCTGAGGAGGCGGCGATGGACATCACCGAGAGGCACGTCCAGGCGGTGTGGTACGACGCGGCGCTGCGTCCGAAGCGCCTCGCCACCCGCCGCGGCACTCCGGTGGAGGTGGTGAGTCCCGGCGAGTGGAACCTCGGCCCGGGGCCAGACTTCACCGGCGCGGTGCTCGAGCTCGGACCCGAGCGCCGCCGCGTGGTCGGCGACGTCGAGGTGCACATCCGCCCTGCGGACTGGGACCGCCACGGGCACGGCGCCGACCCGAACTACCGCAGCGTAGTCGCCCACGTGACCTGGGGGTGCGGTCCCGAGGCGCGTTCGCTGCCGCCGGGCGCGGTGTCGATCTGGCTCGGGCGCTTCGCGCTCGCCAACCCGGCGTTCTCGGCTGACGCGATCGACCTCGCGGCATATCCCTACGACCGGCTTCCAGGCGAGGAGCGTCCCTGCTCGCGCGCGCTTGGCGGCGACCCGGACCGGGCGCAGGCGCTTCTCGCCGAGGCCGGGCGCCGCCGGCTCGCGGCGAAGGCAGAGCGGGTGCGGCGGCGGCTCGGCGAGGCGGTCGCCAGCCGCGCCGGAGGACGCGAGCAGGTGTTCTACGAGGAGGTGATGACGGCGCTCGGGTACTCGCGCAACGCGGAGGCGTTCCGCCGCGTCGCCGGGCGCGTGCCGATCGCGGAGATGCCGCGCGAGCCGCCGTCGGCCCGCGCCGCGCTTCTGGCCGCGGGGTCGTTCGAGGACCTGGACCGCCGCTGTCTGAGGCCGAACAACTCTCCCGAGCGCAGGCTGGCGGCGGCGGCGGACGTCTTCACCTCGACCGGCACCATGTCGCTCGCCGACGCGGCGGACTTCTCGCGTCGTGGCTGCCGCGGGATGGTGGCGGAGATGCGTGGCCGCGGCGAGGCGGCGTCCCGTGGCGGCGGAGGCTTCATCGGCCCGGGACGGGCGGCGGCGGTGCTGGCCAACGTGGTGGTGCCGTTCGCGGTCGCGGAAGGGCGGCTCGACGCCGCGCCGGACTGGCTGCCGGCCGAGGACATCTCGGAGCCGGTGAGGCTAATGGCCTTCAGGCTCTTCGGCCGGGACCACAACCCGGCCGCGTTCTACGCCGGCAACGGTCTGCTGGTGCAGGGGCTGCTGCACCTCTTCAGGGAGCTCTGCGTTGCGCACCATCCCTTGTGCGCCGACTGCTCGCTGGGAGATCCGCCGCCCGTCTTTGCCGCTGGGGGCGAAATTATGGTATAATCCGCGCATCCAGGATGTCACGGGAAACGCTAAACCTAAACCAGGCCGCCGAGCATGTGCACATGACGGCGAACGAACTCAAGCACTGCGCGCAGCGCGGCGAGCTTGAGGCGGTCGAGCGCGGCGGCGAATGGTACTTCGAGCACCGCGCCCTCGACGAGTGGGCGCAGCGCAGCCTGCTCGCCGCCGGACAGCGTACGCTCGCCGAGCGCCACCGCGTGATGATGGACGAGCACCGCCGCGCCGACATCTCCGACTGGGGCGTCGCCCGGCTCTTCAGCGCCGCGACCATCGACCTCGCCGTAGCCGCCAAGGCGAAGGCCGGCATCCTGCGCGACATGACCGACCTCGCCGACCGCGGCGGACAGGTGAACGACGCCGACGCGCTCTTCAAGGAGCTTGTCGCGCGCGAAGAGGCCGCATCGACCGCGATCGGCGAGGGCGTGGCGCTCCTCCATCCGCGCTTCCACGACCCGTACCTTTTCTCCGAGTCGTTCATCGCCTACGGCCGCGCCGAGCGTCCCGTCTTCTTCGGCGCGCCCGACGGCGACGGCACGCGGCACTTCTTCCTCATCGGCTCCACCGACCACGCCGCCCACCTGCACATCCTCGCGCGGCTCGCGATGCTCGCGCACGGCACCGACCTTGTGAAGCGGCTCGAGGAGGCGGCTGACGCCGACGCGGTGCTTGCGGCCATAGGGGAGTGCGAGGCGGAGTTCAGCCATTAGGAGTACGGACATGCGCAAGTTCTGGTTCTTCGACCTCGACGGCACCCTGGCCGACACCGACCGCGACATCCGCGAGGCGTGGAAGGCGGCGCTCCGCGACCTCGGGCTCGACTGCCCGCGCTTCGACGAGGTGTTCGTGGCCGGGCCGCCGATCGACGAAATGACGCGGCGGCTCTTCCCGGACCGCTTCACGCCCACGCTCGCCGACGACGTGCGCCGGCTCTTCGCGCTTCACTACGACAACGACGGATTCCCCAACACCTTCGAGTACCCGGGCGTGCTCGCCGAGGTGCGCGCGGTCGCCGCCGCCGGCGCCACCGCCGCGATCGTCACTAACAAGCGCCACGCCGGCGCCACCGCGATGGCGCGGAGGTTCGGGTGGAACGGCGTCTTCGCCGGCGGCGTGTGGTCCGGCGACATGTTCCCGGGGCGCAAGCTCGCGAAGACGGAGCTTCTCGCCGTGGTCATGCAGCGCCTTGGCGCCGCGCCGGGCGAATCGGTGATGGTGGGCGACACGGCGAGCGACTTCGAGGCCGCGGCCGCGAACGGGGTGTTTTCGGTCGGGGTGGAGTGGGGCTACGGGCGGCCGGACGAGCTTGCGGCGGCCGACGTCACCGTCTCGGCGCCCGGCGAACTGCGCGCAGCAGTTCGGTGACGACCAGCACATCGCCGGCCGTGGTGCCGGAGACCACCTTCTCGCGCAGCGCGATGAAGCGTGCGCGAGCGGAGCGCAGCTCGAGGAGGGACCAGTTGGCGAGGAACGCGGCGCTCTTCTTCGCGACGAACGGGTTCATGTCCTCCGGGATCCCGCCGCGCTTCAGGTCCACCAGCTGGCGGAAGAACTTCTCGATCACGCCGGTCATGAACACGGCGAACCCGTTCATGAGCGCGAACGGCTCGAGGGCGGCGATCGCCGCCGCGGCGTCGCGCTTGCCGATTGCGTCGGTCACCGCCCAGATCTCCGGCTCGTCCTTCACTCCCGGGCTCGTCACCGCATCGACGTCCCTCGCCTCGATCTTCTTCGCGCCGGGCCCGAGGTAGGTGCGCATCTTCGCGACTTCGCCGGCGATGGAGCGCGAGTCGGTGCCGACGACGGCGACGAACTTCTCCGCCACGCCGTCGGCGAAGGCGAGCCCCTCCTCCTCCGCAAGCTCCACTGCGCGCGCGACCGCGGCCCTGCGGCGCTCCCACGGCTTGCCGCCGCCGAAGGAGACCAGCTCGGCGACGCCGGCGAGGGCCTTGGCGAAGGCCGAGTTCTTCAGGAGGTGGGGGCCGGAGAGGATGAAGTGCTGGTTCGGCGGCATCGTTGGCGCGAGCGCGGCGACCTTCTTCGCGAACTTTTCGAGCGCCTCCTTGACCGCGGCGGACGACTTGCCGCCGGGGAGGAAGTGGACGTTGCGCCACCACGTGACCTTCTTCGGGTCGAGGAACGGCGGCGTGGAGAACGACTCGTCCGCGCGCCGCAGGTCGGCGAGCTGGAGGTCCTCGTTGGTGGCGGTCATCGAGTCGATGAGCTCGAGCCCGACGCCGTCGCCGACCGTCTTGCGCGCGGCCTCGTCGACCAGGTAGTCGTCGTCGCCGATGATGATGCGGACGCTCATCGCGCGGCGCCCTCCGCGGCGGCGCGGCCGCGCATCCAGGCAACGGCGATGATCACGGCGCCGAGCAGGGCCATGCCGACCGAGATCGCCTGCGAGATGGAGAGCGGGCCCACCGCCGCGCGCGGATCGCCGCGCAGGTACTCGATGCCGAAGCGGATCGCCGCGTAGCCGACGAGGTAGAGTCCGGTCACGAGGCCGGCGCCCCAGCCGCCGCGCTTGGCGCGCGAGCGCGCCAGCATGAGCAGTCCGAAGAGCGCGAGGAGCGCCGCCGCCTCGAATAGCTGGGTCGGCAGCACCCCGACTGCGCGGCGGCCGTGCTCGAACCAGCTTGGGCTGCCGGGCGGAAAGACGACTGCGCACCAGGCGTCGGAGTCGCGCCCGTAGCAGCAGCCGTAGAAGAAGCAGCCGATGCGGCCGAAGGCGTGGCCGAGCGGCACCACCACGGCGAGCAGGTCGGCGAGGGCGAGCGTGCGCTCGCGCTTGACGATGCACCAGGCGAAGAACACGACGAGCGCGAGGATGAGGCCGCCGTAGAACATAAGCCCGCCCTGGTCGACGCGGATGACGCGGAGAGGATCCGCGGCGAACTCGGCCTGCCAGTGCTCGATTACATAGGCGGCGCGGGAGCCGACGACGCCGGCGACCATCAGGTACATCATCAGGTTGGAAAGGTCCTTGCGTCCGCTCAGGCGCTCCACCAGCCACCAGCAGACGATGAAGCCGGTCGCCATGCACGCGCCGTAGGTGCGGATGTGGAGGAAGCCGAGGTCTATGAGGTCAGGGAACATACTGGTGGATTATATCATATTTCGTGGTTTGTGGTTGGCGGTTCAATCACGCCGCCGCAGAGGATGGCGCCGCTCTCGTCGTAGAACACGGCGGACTGGCCCGGGGCGACGCCGAAGAGCCCCTCTCCGGGCGCGCGGCAGGTCTCGCCGTCGAACTCCACCGGACCGAGCGGCGCGCCGGTGGAGCGGATCTTCACCCGCGCGGCGAACGGTCTTCCGCCAGGCTCGCGCGCCTGCCACACGAGGTTCGCGACCCGGAACTCCCGCGTCATCGCCTCGTTGCGCCGGCCGAGCACCACCTGGTTGCGGCACGCGTCGATGCGCACCACGTACATCGGCTCGGGACCGAACGCGCCGAGTCCCTTGCGCTGGCCGACGGTGAAGTTCCAGTAGCCGCGGTGGTGGCCGAGGACCCTGCCTGAAAGATCGACGATCTCGCCCTCGCGCGGCTCGGCGCCGACGAGCTCGGCGCGGTCGCCGGAGTAGAAGTCCTGCGAGTCCGCCTTGTCCGCCGAGGAAAGGGAATGTTCCGCGGCGATGCGGCGCACCTCGGGCTTGGCCAGTTCGCCGAGCGGAAACATTGCCTCCGCGAGCTGGCGCTGCGAAAGCCGGTAGAGGAAGTAGCTCTGGTCCTTCTTCTCGTCGGCCGCGCGGGCGACGGCGAGCCTGCCGCCGGACTGGACGATCCGCGCGTAGTGTCCGGTGGCGAAGCGGTCGAACGCGACGCCGGATTCGCGCACCAGCCGCGGCAGCAGCCCGAACTTGAACGCGGCGTTGCAGAAGACGCAGGGATTCGGGGTTTCGCCGCGCAGCGAGGTCTCGCGGAACATCCCCACGATGACGCGTTCGTATTCGCGCGAGCAGTCGACCACCTGATAGCCGATGCCGAGCGCACGGGTGAGCGCTTCGGCGCGGGCGATGTCCTCCGCCTCGCCGGGACCGAAGCACGCGTCCCGCTCGCCGCCGCGGTAGGCGCCGCTCCAGAGCTTCATGGTGACGCCGACCACCTCGTGCCCCTGTTCCTTCAGGATGAGCGCGGCGACGCTCGAGTCGACGCCGCCGGAAAGCCCGACCGCGACCTTCACCGCGTCCTCCTCTCGAAGTGGACGGGGTCGCACCGCTCGCCCCAGGCGATCTCCTCGCCGATCGACTTTACGCGCCGCTCGAGGCAGCCGCGGCAGAGCTCGGAGTCCTCTTCGGTGCAGGGCTTGCCGGGGTAGAGCAGGTAGTCGCCGCGGTATTTCCGCGGGGTGATGTTCGGCATGACGACGTTCGCGCCGGCGAGGAGTCCCTTTTCGCGCCCCTCGGGGTCGATTGCCTGCAGCGCGGTGGTGGCGGCGATGTTGGCGTCGGGGATGGCGAGGCGGACCGCGGCGATCATGCGCAGCGAGAGGTCGAGGAGCTGCTCGCGCTCGAGGCGCGGCGCATAGGCGGCGAGCGGGGTGTCGGGATGGGCGATGTACGGCCCCATCCCCACCATGTCTACGCCTTCGTCGCGGAGGAACTCGATGTCGCGCGCGAGCGAGTCGACGTCCTGCCCCGGCAGGCCGATCATCACCCCGGAGCCGACGACGTAGCCGAGGTCCCGGAGCGTGCGCAGGCATTCGAGGCGCGTGCGCCAGGACTGCTCCGCCGGGTGGATGCGCGCGAACAGCTCCGGGTCGGAAGTCTCGATCCTGAGCAGGTATCGGTTGGCGCCGGCGTCGAGCCAGCGGCGGTAGACGTCGCGGTGCCGTTCGCCGAGCGAGAGGGTGATGCCGAGGCCGTCGCCGAGTTCGGCGCGGATGTGCCGGAGGACGCGCTCGAAGAAGAGCGCGCTGGGCTCGTCGTCCGTCTCGCCGGACTGCAGCACGACGCTGCCGTAGCGGTTCTCGGCGGCCCAGGCGACGGCGGCGAGGATTTCGTCCTCGTCCATCCGGTAGCGCGCCGTCTTGGCGTTGCCGCGGCGGATGCCGCAGTAGAGGCAGTTCCGGGCGCAGACGTTGGAGACTTCGACGAGTCCGCGCAGGGCGACGCGCTTCCCCCAAACCTCGGTCTTGAGCGCGTAGGCGCGCGCCGCGAGCGAGGCGAAATCCTCGTCGCGGAGCATCCGGACCAGCGATGCGTGGTCGGCGGCGGCCGTCTTCTTCGTCGTCATCTTTTGCGTCTTCTGCGTCTTGGGCGTGAATTATACCATAATTCGGCGCCGGTTTATGCTATAATACGCGCCAATGGACACAGGCGTAGGCATAGTCGAGCCGAAGAGGCTGAAGCTGGAGCTGCCCGAGGGGGAGCTCAGGCTCGCCTATGGCGGCGTGCTGAAGGAGGTCGAGGTCGCCTACGAGGAGTGCGGTGCGCCGATGAAGGACGACAACGTCGTCTACATCTGCCACGCGCTCACCGGCGACGCGCACGTCGCCGGCATCCGACCCGGCGAGACCAAGCCCAGCGGCTGGTGGGAGGGGATGGTCGGCCCCGGCCGCGCAATCGACACCAACCGCTACCACGTCGTCTGCGCCAACGTGCTCGGCGGCTGCAGCGGCACCACCGGTCCGATGTCCATCAATCCCGACACCGGCCGCCCCTACGGCTCCTCCTTCCCGCGCTACAGCTTCGACGACGCGGTGGACGTCTTCCGCATGCTCCTCGCCCAGATCGGCGTGAAGCGCCTCGCCGCGCTCATCGGCGGCAGCTACGGCGGCATGCAGGCCGTCAACTGGGCGACGCGCTTCCCGGACGACATGGACCGGCTGATCCTCGTCGCCACCTCGCCCTCGCTCAACACCCAGGCGCTCGCCTTCGACGTGATGGGCAAGAACGCCATCACCGAGAACCCGCTCTGGAAGAACGGCGACTACTACCTCGACGGCGACGGCAAGGGGCCGAAGAACGGCCTTGCCTCCGCGCGCCAGCTCGCCCACATCTCCTACCTCTCGCGCGAGCACCTGCAGGGCAAGTTCGACCGCCGCCTGCAGGAGAACTTCGTCAACGCGCCCGCGGCGGACCGCGCCGAGCGCGACCGCCTGTTCAAGACGTATTTCCAGATCGAGAGCTACCTCGACTACCAGGCGAAGAAGTTCGTCGACCGCTTCGACGCCAACAGCTACCTGCACATCGTCGGCTCCATGGACGAGGCCGACCCGGCCAAGGCCTACGGCTCGCTCGACGCCGCCTTCGCCCGCGTGAAGGCGAAGTGCCTCGTGGTCTCCTACGGCGGCGACGTGCTCTTCACCGAGTGGCAGAGCCGCGAGATGGTGGCCTCGCTGATGAAGGCGGGCAAGGACGTCTCCTACTGCCATCTCGACTACGGCATCGGCCACGACGCCTTCCTCACCCACATCGACGAGCTCTCCAAGCTCGTGGGCGGCTTCCTCTCTTCCCGCGAGGTGAAGGTGATGAAGTGGCAGGAGCGGCTCTACGCGAACATCGTCCGGATGGTTCCGCGCGGCGCGCGCGTCCTGGACATCGGCTGCGGCGACGGCTCGCTCCTCAACGTGCTGCGCAAGACCCGCAACGTAAAGGGCGATGGCGTGGAGATCGAGGTGGAGAAGTTCGAGGAGGCGCTCGCCGACGGCCACAACGTGCTGTACGACGACGTGGACGACGACGGCATCGACATGATCCCGGACCGCCACTACTCTACCGCCATCGTCTCCGACACGCTCCAGGAGGTGCGCAATCCGCGCGGGCTGCTGCACGAGGCGCTGCGCATCGCCGACGAGGCGATTGTCACCTTCCCCAACTTCGCGGCCTACCGGATCCGGCTGACGCTGATGTTCAAGGGGCGGCTTCCCGTCTCCAAGCAGCTGCCGTTCGAGTGGTACGACACCCCCAACATCCACCTCATCACGCTCAAGGACTTCCAGGCGCTCTGCGACAAGGAGGGGATCGAGATCGTGGAGACGCGGGCGGAGTCCAGGCATCCGCTCGGCAGGATAATGCTCCTCCTGGGCATGAAGAACCTCGGGGCGTCGAAGATCATCGCCAAGGTGCGCAAGCGCGCGTGAGCGCGCGGCAGGGCGGAAGGGCGAGCATGGATGCGAGCGTAATCATCCCCGCGCACCGCGCCGAAGCGACGCTGCCGGAGACGCTTCGCTCGGTGGAGGCGGCCCGTGCCGCCTTTTCCGGCGAGTCGGAGATTGTCGTCGTCGACGACCCGGACGGCCACGGGCCTTCCTGGGCGCGCAACCGCGGCCTCGACCGCGCGCGCGGCGAATACGTGTTCTTCTGCGACGCCGACGACCTGGCGCGGCCTGACTTCCTCTCGCGCCCAGTTGCCGCGCTCGCGGAAAGCGGCGCCGACCTCTGCTTCTTCGGCTACGAGGGCGGGCCGGACTTCCCCGCCGCGCTCGACGACGGCGCCGACGCGGTGCGCGCGCGCTACCTGCCCGCCTTCTTCGGCTATTCGATGGACGACGTGCGGCGCTGGAACCGCGGCGGCGAGCTTGCCGCGCGCAAGCAGCCGGGACAGGTCTGGCGCTGCGCCTTCAGGCGGTCGTTCCTCGAGCGCCACGCGCTCAGGTTCGACGAGCGGATGACCTTCTTCGAGGATGCCGCGTTTCTTTCCGCGTGCGCGGCGTTCGCGGAGAAGGCGGTGTCGATTCCCGACCGGCTCTACGTCTACCGTCCGCGGCCGGACGGCAATCTCGCCACCGGCTGGCGCGGCGAACGCAACTGGGACTACAAGTTCCTCGCGCTCGACTTCCGACGCCGGCTCGACGAGCGCTGCGGCGGCTCGCTCTGGCGTTACTGCGAGGCGAGCTGCGTCTTTTCCGCGCTGGAGCTCCTGAAGGCGCGGCACCGCTGGCGCGAGTACATCGCGGATGCGAGCGTCAAAGAGGCGCTCGCGGCGTTTCCGCTCTCCGTGCGCCACCCGCTTGTCGCCGCGGCAGTCGCGTTCCTGCGGCTCTGCGCGCGCCAGGGCAAGGCGAAGTGACGCGGCTGGCGGGAACTGAAAGGGAAGGCAAGGACATGGAGAAAAAGGATCGGTTGATGTCGCTCGACGCCTTGCGGGGCTTCGACATGTTTTTCATCACCGGAGGCGCGGCAATCGTCTCCGGGCTGTGCCTGGGGCTCGGCTGCGACGACTCGTGCTGGCTCGTCCAGCAGATGCGCCATGTGCCGTGGGCGGGGCTCGCCCACCACGACACGATCTTTCCGCTGTTTCTCTTTCTGGCGGGGGTGTCGTGGCCGTTCTCCCTCGCCTCGCAGGAGGCGCGCGGGCGGACGCCGTGGCAGATCCACCGCAAGGTGCTGGTGCGGGTGCTGGTGCTGTTTCTCCTGGGGCTGTCCAGCGGCGGCATCCTCGCGTTCAAGCCGACTTTCCGCATCCCGAGCGTCCTCGGCCAGATCGGCCTTGCCTGGGGCGCGGCGGCGCTGATCTCGATGCACGTGAAGAGGAACCTGGTCCGCGGCGCCGTCGCCGCGGCGATCCTGATCGGCTACTGGGCGGTGCTGAACTTCTTCGCCGCGCCCGGCGCGCAGGCCGGCGCCGACACCTACTCGATGGAGTTCAACCTCGTCTCGTGGCTTGACCGCACGCTGATGCCGAACCACATCCTGGAGAAGCTCTACGACCCCGAGTCGGTCTTCTCGGTGCCGGCGGCGACGGCGCTGGCGCTCGCAGGCGTGATGTCCGGCGACCTGCTCCGCTCGCAGTCGCTCCCGGGCGCGCGGAAGGCGGCGGTGCTGTTTGGCGCGGCGCTGGCAGCGCTCGCCGCGGCGCTGTTCTTCGTCTATGTCCTCGGGATGCCCGTCGTCAAGCGCCTGTGGACGAGTTCCTTCGTGCTGGCGACGGCGGCGTATTCGCTGGCGATGCTGGCGGCCTTCTACTGGATCGTCGACGTGAAGGGCTGGCGGAAGTGGACTTTCCCGCTCCGCGTGGTCGGCATGAACTCGATCGCAATCTACATGCTGGGCATGACCGGCGTCGTCGGCGCCCTCCGGAAGTACTGCTTCAGCGGGCTCTGCGAATGGTCCGGCGCCTGGTCGATGCTGGCGTGGGGAGCCACCACCTTCCTCGTCGGCTGGCTCATCCTCTACTTCCTCTACCGCAAGAACGCCTTCATCAAGGTCTGATGCCCGGCGCCAGGGCGAGAAGTCAGATCTTCAGGAGCTGCTTGCGGAGAGCGACGGCGACGGCTTCGGTGCGGTTGGAGACGCCGAGCTTCGCATCCGCAACGGCGCGACTTCGGAAGCCCATGCCCAGGCGGACTATAAGACGCAGACCGATGCGGGCTTCCTCTCCTACGGAAAGGTGGAGACGCAGCGCGCCCCGGGCACGGCCATCCACCTGATCTAATCATCGTCAGACTCTCCGCGGCGCCTACAATGCCTCAAGCCCTGCGGATTATGGTATACTATGCGGTGTATGAAACGGATCTTCGTGCCATCGCAGCCGATTACAGTCGTCGCGTATGCGGCGACACGGAGTGTGAATTTGTCGTGGCCATTATGGAAAAGCGTCGCGCGTGCGGATGGTCCTGCCATGGGAATGGTAGGTGGGGTGATTGAATGAAGATGGCGGCGGAGAGGATACACGTTGCGCTCGTCGCGGACGGCAGATATCTGCCCGGACTTGCCGCAGCGCGCGCCTCCATCGCCGCCGCGTGCTCTGACCCATCGCGCCTCGAGTTCCACGAGTTCGGCTCCGACGCCGCGCTCGCCGAGCGCATCCGCCGCGACTTCGGCACCTACAAGGGCTCGCCGATGGCGTTCCTCCGCCTCTACCTCCCGGAGCTGCTGCCGGACTGCGACTGGGTGGTCTACTCCGACGTCGACGCGCTCTGGTTCGCCGACGTCTGCGAGCTCTGGGAGCTCCGGGACGAATCGCGCGAGGTGATGTGGGTGCGGGACATTCCCTCCACCCGGCGCGAGGCGGCGGCGTGGCAGCGGCGGATCAACCCGGGCTTCGACCCGCTCATGTACGGCTGCAGCGGCGTGATGCTTATGAACCTCAGGCGCCTGCGCGAGAGCCGCTTCCTCGGGCGCGCGGTGGAGTTCACCGCCCGCGAGGGCGTGCTCAAGTACGTCGACCAGGACATCCTCAACTCCCTTTGCCACGACACCTGCGGAATGCTGCCGGCGAAGTGGAACGTCATCCGGGACTGTCCCCGTCTGGCGTTCAGATCGGGCCGTCCCGACTGCGTCATGCACATCATCGGCATCGGCCAGCGCTTCGACGGACGCGACCGCGGGCGGCTGCCGCAGTTCGACATCTGGTACCGCTTCGCCGCCGCGGCTAGCATCGTGGCCGCCGACCCGCGCTGGCCGACGGCGCGGCTTAGGCTGATGTGGTCCGCGGCGGCGCTGCTCCAGCCGGTCCTCTCCCTCCTGCCGCTCCCCGATTCGATTCTCAGGGCGGCGTTCTTCGCTCGGCTCCGCCGCAGCATGCTTGCGAAGGGGGCGCGGTGGGGTTGAGGGACGAGAGCGCCCGCGGCATGGCCTGGACGGCAGCCGGCAAGATCGCGGTCAGGGGGCTGCAGTTCGCCATCGGCATCGTCCTCGCGCGGCTCCTCACGCCGGCCGACTTCGGACTCGTGGGCGTGCTCGCGGTGTTCATCGCCGTCTCCGAGATGTTCGTCGACTGCGGCTTCTCGCTCGCGTTCATGCGCAAGCTCGACCGAACCGACGAGGACGCCTCGACCGTCTTCTGGTTTTCGCTCGCGGCGGCGGCCGCGTGCTACCTCGTCCTCTTCGCCGCGGCGCCGGCGATTGCCGCGTTTTTCGGGATGCCGGAACTTACGGCGATCACGCGCGTGGTCTCGGCCGGGCTCGTCTTCGGCGCGATGGCGTCGGTGCCGCAGGCGCTCTTGCGGGTGAACCTCAGGTTTGCGGCGCAGTCGGCGGTGCTGTTCGCGTCCGTCGCGGTCTCGGCGGCCGTCGGCGTGGCGCTCGCGTGGCGCGGCTTCGGCGCGTGGGCGCTGGTGTGGCAGGGGCTCGCCTGGCATGTCGTCAATCTCGCGCTGCTCGTCGCCGTTACGCGCTGGCTTCCGCGCCTCGCGTTCTCCCGCTCGTCGTTCCGCTCGTTCTTCTCGTTCGGCTGGCGGCATCTCTGCTCGTCGGCGGTCAACGCCGTCTGCTACCATGTCTACACCTTCGCCACCGGCAGGTTCTTCGGCGCGGCTGCGACTGGCGCGTTTGCGCGCGCGGCGTCCTGGACGGCGATCGGTCCGCAGTTCGTGCAGGAGACGATGATCAACGTGAACTATCCGCTGCTCGCGGAGAGACAGAACTCGCCGCGCGAGCTGCTGCGCGCGTACGAGCGGCTTTCTGCGCTTTCGCTTCTGCTGCTCGTGCCGGCGCTTGCGCTGCTTGCGGTCTTTGCCGAACCGGTCGTCCGGGTCGTCCTTGGCGAGCAGTGGCTCGTCTGCGTTCCGTACCTGCGCATCCTCGCCGCTGGCGCGGCGTTCGAGCCGGCGCAGTGCCTGTTCCAGAACCTCCTCTACGTGCGCGGCCGCACCGACACGGTGCTGAAGCTCGAGGCGGTGGAGAAGCCGGTCGTGCTGGCGCTCGTGTTCGCGGCGGTTCCGTTCGGGCTCGGCTGGCTCTGCGCGGCGAAGTCGGTCTCGACCATCTTCATGGCGGCGGTCAACTACGTGGCCGCGCGGTGCGAATGCAGAATCAACGGAGGAGGGGGAAATGGGAGCCGACGATAGGCGCAGGTGGTTCTGGATGCTCTTCTTCGCCTTTGCGGCGATCTATCTCGCGGCGAGGCTGCCGTGGATCGCGTGCGACCCCGGGGTCCCGTCGATGTGGGAATACGGCTACAACGCGACGGACGAGGGATATTATCTCGACGGCGGCAAGGAGAGGTTTCTATGGGGGCAGTTCTGGGACCCGGTGCGCAGCGAGGCGTACACCTACGGCTTCTCGGCGCTGACGCACTGGCTGAGCTACCTGGCGCATCTCGCGTTCGGGCTTTCGACCTGGACGTGGCGGCTGCCGTTCCTGGCGATCTTCCTCTGCGGGTGGCTCGCCGTGTTCAGCCATGTCGCGCGGCGCGCGGGCGCCATACTCGCCTTCGCGCTCTGCGCGGCGGTGTCGCTCACGCCGATGACGCTCGCATACGAGCGGACGGCCAGCAACGACGCTGTCATCGCGGCGCTGACCGTGGCGGCGTACGTGCTGGCGGCCGGACGCGCTTGGTGGCGGGTGGCGGCCGCCGGCGCGCTCGCGGGGGCAATTTCGCTGGTGAAGCCTTCGGTCTGGGTGCTGCTGCCGATCGCGGCGGCCGGGGCGCTGGAGGACCGCACATTTCGCGAAGGCTGGCGGCGGCTTGTCGTATTCGCGGCCGCGGCGCTCGCGTCCGTGTTCGTGTGCAAACTTGCCGTGGCCGCGTCGCTGCTGCCCGAGGCCGCAAGCTCCGGGTTTTCGGTCTGGGAGATCGTCAGGCGCACCACCACCCACTATCCGCTGCCGCCGATCTTCGACTTCGCCTCGCACTTCAAGGGAGTCTCGTCCTTCCCGCGCGACCCGTCGATCCAGATGCTGGGTCCGCTCGCGCCGCTGATTCTGTCGGTCCCGCTCGCGCTGGCGCTGAGGACGGCGCTATTGCGGCGCTGGAACGGGCATCTCCTCCTGTTCCTTGCCGTTCCCGCCTACGTCGCGGCGGTTTCGGTGATGAACACCATCTACACCCACTACTTCCTGCCGGCGGTGGCGGCGCTGCCGCTGGTCGTGTCCGCCGCGGTGGCGGAGTTCGAGGCGGACGCCGCGCCAGACGGCGGCTGGCGGGAGCCTGGCTGGAAGGACCGGGCCTTCATGCCGTTCGCGGTGGCGGTGCTCTGCGCCGCGGGACTGGTGGTCGTCGCCATGCAGTCCGTCGCGCCTGTGGTCGTGCAGCAGTTCTATTCGCGGGTGTACAACCTGCCGGCGAAGAACGTCTGGGGGATGACCTGGCCGGTGGTCGCCGTGTTTTCGTTGGCGCTGACGGCGGTGCTGGCGTTCGCGAACGGACGCGGCACGACGCCCGTCAAGGCGGCGGCGTGGGCGTTCGCCGCGGCGGTTGCGGGGTCGGTGGCGTTCGCGGCCTGGCCGGCGGCGCAGCTCGCGCCGTACATGAAGAAGGCGGCGGGGAACTATTTCGCGCCGCTTGCCGTCTCGACCGTGGTCTCGGCGCTGGCGCTGCTGGCAGTCTTCGGTCCGCGGCGCGCTGTCGTGCGGCGCGGCGCGGTGGCGGTCGGTGCCGGTCTCATGTTCGCGGCGGCGTATCTCGCGGTGCCGGGCTGGCGCGCGGCGGCGGCGGAGCTGCTGCGTCCGGGGACGCGCCTCCACGCCCAGGCGGCGAAGGAAATTGCCGCGCTGGTGCCGGAGAACGCGGTGGTCGTCGGCGAGCGTTCCAACCAGATGCTGATGTCGCTGCCGATCCGCACGGCGACCACCTTCCCGGCGAACAGCGATCCGATGCCGGTGGTAAGGGCGGTTCGCAAGGCGGATCCGGGCGCGAAGCTCTTCGCGCTCGTCGACACCCAGCACGCGTACAACCTCCAGCACTACCGCGAGCACGCGGACGAGGTGCAGCTCCGGCTGGTGAAGACGCTCAAGATGCCGTCGTTTTCCTCGGGAGCGCCGTGCGACGTGCATCTTTGCGAGATTCTGCCCGCGTCCGCCGGGGCGAAGTGACGCGGACGGGGGAGAAGGGGGTCAGATCTTCAGGAGCTGCTTGCGGAGGGCGACGGCGACGGCTTCCGTGCGGTTGGAGACGCCGAGCTTCGCGAAAAGCGAGGTGAGGTGCTCCTTCACCATCGGCAGACTGATGCCGAGCTGACGGGCGATGTCGGGGTTCGAGAGCCCGCGGACGATCGAGTTGAGGATCTCCTGCTGTCGGGCCGAGAGCTTCGGGACCGGCGGATCATCGGCCATGATCTGCTCGATCTCCGCGGAGCAGTGTCGATTGCCCGCGGCGATGTCCCTGATTGCCGCGAGCAGCCCGTCGAGGTCGGCACTCTTGAGGATCGCGCCCTTGGCGCCGGCGTCAAACGCGTGGCTGATTTCGTCCGACGACGCGAAGGTGGTGAGGACGAGCACGTTCGCCTCCGGCCATTCCGCAACAATCCGCCGCGTCGTCTCGACGCCGTCCATCTCCGGCATCACCAGGTCCATGACGACGACGTCCGGCCGCAGCCGGAGCGCCATGCGGACCGCGCTCTCGCCGTCGCCGGTGTCGCCGACGACCTTGACGTCCCGGCACGTCTCCAGCAGCGAGGCGAGCCCCATGCGCATCACGGCGTGGTCATCCACGAGCAGCAGGGTGATCGGCTTCATGGTTTCCTCCCCGGAAGCGGAATCGCGACCGTCGCCCTCATGCCTCCGCCGGGCATGCGCTCGAAGACCAGCGACCCCTTGAGCTGGCGCAGGCGCTCGCGCACGCCCTCGAGCCCGAAGTGGCCCTGCAGGACGCCGGGCGCGGTGTCGGGGTCGAAGCCGGCGCCGTCGTCGCGCACTGAAAAGAGCAGCCTGCCGCCGTCGACGCCGCCGGCGACCTGGATCGCCTTAGCCCCGCCGTGCGAAATGCCGTTGACGGCGAGCTCGCGGATTATCCGCAGGATCTCGTGCGTCGCGTTGTCGGTCAGCAGCGAGCGCGGCACGTTGAAGCGGATCCTGAGCTCGACGTCGCGGACGTGCGGCAGCAGCGTGCGGCGGATGGCCTCGCCGAGGTCGCGCGCCTCCAGCGCGTCGCTGCGCAGGTCCCAGAGGCTGTTCCTCAGCTCGTTCCGGCACGACTTGAGCACCTTGTCCGCCACGGCGAGATGGCGCGTCATCTCGCCGGGATTGCCTACGCCGTGGCGAATCGCCGCCTCGACCTCCATCGAGACGCCGGTCAGGCTCTGCGAAAGCGCGTCGTGCAGCTCAACCGCGAGGCGTGTGCGGTCCTTGACGCGCAGCTCGGAAGTCGCGCGCTTGAGGTCGGCCTTATAGAGCTGTCGGGCGCGGCGGACGACGAGCGCCTGCAGCGACAGGTTCCAGATGATGATTGCGACCAGCCCGCCGACGAGGACAACGATGACCGAGAGGAGGCGCTTCATCGTCCACCAGGACGGGCGCGCGAGGACGTGGATGTCGTCCGGCGTGCGGGCGGCGACGAAGAGCCCGCGCGCGCGCGGGAACATGTCGTTCGGCCGCCAGTTCGACAGGTCGAGGATGCAGATGCCGACGACCTCGACTTTGGCGCCGATCTCCGACGTCTGCGCCTCGGCGGGCAGCGCGCTCACGTCCACGGTGACCGGCATGTCGCCGGAGTCGATCTGGAAGCGCCCTCCCTCAGTCCGGTTGAGGACGGTGCCGACGATGCGGACAGCCTTGCCGTAGAAGGTGGCGTTGAGGGCCGGTCGTCCATCGAAACTGAAAAGGTCCTTGGCTGTGATGTTCGTCAAGGCTGGCTCCGGCTGCTCCACCGCTTCTGTCGGCCGCCACCTGGCGCGGGTGAGGTTGAGGCTGCTCAGGTCGGTCTCGAGGTAGCCGACGGCCTCGATGAACGAGCCGCACCGCGGCGCTTCCCCGTCGGCGAATTCGATGCGGGAGAAGGGGGCCTGGCCATCCCTTCCGAGCAGCGCCGAGCGACCCTGCCAGACGGCGAGAACGCGTCCGCGCATGCGGTGACGCCCGCGGTAGGCGATGCCGGCGGGGTTCGTGGTGAAGTCCTGATTGACTTCGGGAACGGCGAAGGGGTCGGTCGGCGCGGGCTTGACGACGTGGATGTCCTTGGACCCCTTGATGAAGACCGTCGGCCCGAGGAACCTCCGATTGGGCGGCGACGCCGGGTCGCGGATTCCGTCGATCGTGACTTCGGCGCCGACCAGTCCGTCTACGAATTCCTTGCTGATGTCGTCGCTGGGCGAGGTCGCGTAGTGCGTCCCGGATTCGTTCTGGATCACCAGGAAGCGGAAGTTGGCGTCAAACTCGTCCTGAAAGGCGTCGACGATCGTGCCCGACAGCGTCGTCGCCTGACCGCGCGGAATCATCATCTCGGCGCTCACCGTCAAGGCCAGCGCACATCCGGCCGCCATGGCCGCCAACCGGCGCAGCAATCGCATTCTTGGTACCATTTGCCCGTATTATACCAAAAAACCGCGCGGCATTCCCACCCCCTACTTTGGTAGGGGTTGGCAGGGCGGCGGGGGTTTGGTAAAATACTGACAAAATCTCGGGGGAGGGTGTATGCCTGAACTGGAAATGGGATTTAACCAAACAGGAGAGGCAAGATGAACATGGTGAGAAAACTCGCATGTGGTGTTATGTGTTTTGCGGCTATGATCGCAAGCGCGACGACTACGACCAACTTCGATTTTTTTGTCGAGTACATCCAGTCGTCCGGCAGGCTCAAGCTGCATCGTCGGCGAGAGAGCGAGTTCCAGCGACAAGTCCCAAAGACTGGGCCTTTGGGTCGGCGGCCAATACAAGTTCGCCTTGAACTGCGGGAGCATTGACTCTATGCAGGTGGGGTCTGCCTACCAAAACACACGCTGCGTCGTCAGCAACGAGAACGGCCGGCTCTGGGTAGCTGCGGAAGGCGGCATCCCCACGAAGATCCACAACGGGGGGAACCAGACATTCACTTCGTCGCTGTCCATGACAGTCTTCTTCCTCAACACCGCGACGGGACTCGACATGGGTTCCAACCGTCCGCTTACCGCGCGTCTCTATGGCATGACGATCCATGACGACGGCGTGCTCATCCGCAACTTCCGTCCCTGCCGGGCGACAATCGCCGACGCGAACGAAGGGACGTCCGTGTCGAAATACGGGCTCTGGGACACGGTGAACGACGTCTTCTACGGCGACTTGTCGGGAGGGGCCGATTTCACCGCCCCCGAGCAGGCGAGCGACATTGTCGTAGAACAGAACGCGCACGGGTTGGAGGGCGTCGAGCCGCCCGGTCCATATATAGTGGACGACAACCGCACCTTCTCCGCCACCAACCTGACCATTGGCCCGATCTCGTGGGTGCCCGTCGGCTACAGCCTGGAGAAGTGGGATGCCGGCAACGGTGTGTGGAACTACTTCAAGACCGAGCAGGGCAACTCCTTCGCCTACACCAACAACGCCGAGAACGGTCGGATGCGCCTCACCTGGCTCTGGACGCAGACGGGCAACGTCAGGCGGTACGGCCTCGGCGACTACATCCAGACAGCCGGCCTCGTCGGCCACTTCGACGGCATCTACAACGCCGGCCGCAGCGCCGCGCACGCGGCTTCTCTCGGCACCTGGGTCGACCTGGCCGGCAAGTTCAACCTGACCAGAAGCGGCACCTCCGGGTTCTCGGCCGACTCCTGGGTCGCGAACGGATCGACGTTTTACACCGGTTCATCCGCCGGTCCGCGGGACGCGCTGATCGCGGGGAAGTTCACGCTGGAGATGATGATCTCCTCGCCGCAGATCGGCAGTAATTCGTATGGCACCTGGGTGTTCCTCGGGAACAACAACGACCGCCAGCTTTGCGTGGACATGCGCAGCGCCAACAGCCAAAATCCGCTCATCCAGGGCATCCAGTATCTTGGCGGAGGCAGCTGGAACGATGGCGCCGTCGTCCAGAACTGGGGCGGCACCAAGACCAAATGGAACACCCGCCAGTACATTGCGATCGTGTGCGACGGCAACACGGCCACTGGCTATTGCGACGGCACCAACCGGTTCCATTCGATTACGGTCCCGGGCGTGACGCCGTCGCTTACGCAAGTCGGCGTCGGCGTGCGCGCCTCCGACAGCGGAAACAAACTCATCAATGGCGCGGAAATCTGCGCGCTCCGCATGACCTCCCAGGCACTCGAGGGCTGGCAGCTCGAGCACAACAGCGCCGTGGACCACGCGCGCTTCTGCAACAACGTTACGGTGGTGAACGGTGCCATCGGCGAAACCGGCGAGAACGGGGCGAGTTCGGCTCCGAATGGCGACTACGATCTCCTTTCCGGCACATGGACGATCACGGCGGACGACATTGACCGGCCCGGCGCCTACTACGCGCCGAAGCTCACCGTGGAAAAGCTGACCGACGGAGCATGGGTGGTCACAGACATACTGGAATTCGTCAACTCCTATACCGTGGACAAGGACGTCCTTGGCGACGGGCGAATCCGCCTCACCTGGACCTGGTTCGAGACCGACCCGACCTTCGGCATGCTTGCCATCACCACTTCCGCCGCGGAGGAAGTGTCCACGCCGTCGCCGGGATACGGCAACGTCTCCGGTCTCGCCGCCGGCGACCATGTGGCCGTCTCCTGCGGTACTACGCCGTGGACGAACGCGTATGGGTCAGTCGCCTATTCCTACACGGGATGGAAGCTGTACGACAATGACGGCAATGAGCTATCGAACGGCGTGGAGACAGCCTTCACCTACACGCATCCGACGCCCGCATCCTTCCGCCGCCTCGAGTGGCAATGGGCGGCAAGTCCGATCGACGGCGCATACGCTCCCGGCGAGCACGGGGGTGACCTTGTCATCGCGGCGAATGCGCGCGGGCTCGAGGGCGTCGAGATTCCTGGCTCCTACACGGTGAATGCGAGCCGTACCTTCGCCGCCACGAACGTGACGGACGGCTTTTTCGTGTGGTCTGCCGTCGGCCACAAGGTGGAGAAGTGGAATGCGGCCACCGGCAAGTGGGACTACTTCAAGACCGAGCAGGGCAATTCGTTTACCTACGTGAACAACGTAGAGAACGGGCGGATGCGCCTTACCTGGCTGTGGTCGCAGACGGGCAACGTCAGGCAATATGGCGTCGGCGACTACATCCAGACGACGGAACTCATCGGCCACTTCGATGGCATCTACAACGCCGGGACCAACGCCGCGCACGCGTCCTCCCTGACGACATGGAAGAACCTCGCCGGCGGCTTCGACCTGAGCAAATACGGTGGCGTCGCCGGGTTCACGAACGACGCTTGGGTGGCGAACGGCTCAACCATTTTCCGCGGCGATTCTGTCGATGTGATGAACGCGCTGTATGCGAAGAAGTTCACGCTGGAGATGATGATTTCCTATTCGTATCCTCCCACGTCCGATTACGAGACCTGGTTCTATGCAGGCGACCTCACCCATCGCCAGCTTGGAGTTGACATCCGTAAAAACTATTCTACCCATCCGCTTGTCCAGGGGCTTCAATATCTCTCTGCCGCCTGGAACGACGACGCTTTGATCCCTGCCTCGGACGAGTCTCCGACCAGGTGGAACACCCGCCAGTACATTGCGGTTGTGTGCGATGGCGACACGGCCACCGGCTATTGCGACGGCACGAACAGGTTCCATTCGATAACCGTATCGGGAATCGACGCGACCTTGACGAATTTTGGTGTTGGCGGACGCAACGACAACAACTCGAACGCCGCCATACTCCGGAGCGGAGCGGAGATCTGCGCGGTCCGCATGACCGCTGGCGCGCTCGAGGGCTGGCAGCTTGAGCACAACAACGCCGTGGACCACGCGCGCTTCTGCCCCAACGTGACGGTTGTGAACGGAGAGATTGCTGACACCGGAGTAAACGGCACCAGCGCAGTCCCGGACGGCGACTACGATTTCGTCTCCGGCATCTGGACGCTTAAGGCCGGCTATGTTTACGTCGGCGGCCGCTGCTATTCGCCGAGGATGACCGTCGAGACCTTGACCAACGGCGTTTGGGTTGTCAGCGGGCAGAGGTGGGGCAATGCCTTCACGATTGACAAGTCTGCCATCGGCGACAGTCAAGTCCGCCTTACCTGGACCTGGGGCACCCCGCCCGGCTCCGTGTGGTACCTTCGGTGAAGGGCCTCTAATCTGCCGCGCGCCGCCCTTGCGCGCGCGCGACAATTTGGTATAATTTGCGTCAATAAAGGGGGAATGCGTATGAAGATGGCGAAGAAACTCGCGAGTGGTATCGTTTGCGCTGCGGTCGCGCTGGGAGCGGAGGCTGGCACGCTTCCGGCTGGCTACGCCGAACACGAATACCTTGAGTCGACTGGCACGCAGTATATCGATACTGGCGTTGTCATCACGCCGACAATGGCGGTCGAGGCGGACGTGCAGTTCACGGACAAGGACACCAAGCAGCAGCGAATCTTCGGCAACTCGCACAACGGCACGTCCGACCCGGACGGAGATCTCGGGACCGGACATCTGAACTTCGACATCTATATCCAGGGTCAGGGCTATTTAGCGTCGGCGCTGGCGGAAGACAAAGGCGACTGGGTGAGGACCAATACCACGGCCGACAAGAACAGGCACACCCACAAGCTCGACTGCACCGATAGGAAGTACTACATCGACGGCACGGCCATGACCACCCACAGCACGGCCCCGACCAAGAGCACGAATGGCTCTCTCTTCATCTTCGCGAACAACTGCGTATCAAGTAACTGCTCGAAGATACGGTTCTATTCGTGTAAGATCTACGACGGTGGCGTCGTCGTACACGACTATGTTCCGGCGCGCCGCGTTTCCGATTCGGCTTTCGGCCTCTACGACACCAAAACAGATGTCTTTCTGACCAACGCCGGTACCGGCAAGTTCAATCCCGGTCCCGCGATATTGGAACCCCCGACCTGGCCGGGCGACAAGCCGAGTACCAACGGCTTTGAGAAGACGATGGAGATTTCGTTAGGCGAGGGGAGGCTGCCGGCTGCGAATGTCTATACAAACTTCCAGGTGCTGGTGCGTCTGAGCGAGACGCGGCAGAGCGGCTTCCGCTACGCCGACTGCGGCGAGAACGGCTCGGACGTCCGCTTCACCCTGCCGGATGGCTCGCTCCTCGCCCATGAGGTCGACACCTGGAACACTTCCGGCGAGTCGCTCGTCTGGGTGAACATCACGAACCTGACTGCCGCGACAAAGTTCCGCATGTACTGGAAGCCGCGGCAGGGGGTGGAGCTTCCGGTGGTAGAGCCGGCGCTGACTTGGCCGGGGCATGCCGGCGTCTGGCACTTCAGTGACGCCTATCCCACCAATGCCTCGGACTCGTCAGCGAACCACTACGACGCCGTCTCCACCGCCAGCGACACGACCCAGATCGACGGGCCTGTCGGCAAGACATACCACCACCCAACCGCGAATGCCTACAAGACCGGTATCACGGTGCCGCTTCTCGGTGGCATCGCGAATGTCCAGAACTTCACCATTTCCGGCTGGATGAAGGCCGATTCATCCTCCTGCGGCTATGCGATTCTGGCAATAAAAGGTGGTGTTGACACGGACGGCTGGGGAATCAATATGCAGAACAAGGCCACGCAGGTCACCTTCCGCGGCAGAAATAACATGAGGTATTTTGATTGCCCCTCCATAACCACGTGGCGGTATTTCACCTGCGTTTACACTTGGGGAGGCAACGTGACTGTGTGGGTTGACGGGACGAACAAGAAAAGTTCTTCACCAGTCTATGCGTCAGAAAGCCCTGGAATTGAATTCACCTTCGCCGGCGGCCTCGTCGGCAGCAGCGACGAACTCCGCATCCGCAACGGCGCGACCTCGGAAGCCCATGCCCAGGCGGACTACAAGACGCAGACGGACGCCGCGTTCCTCGCCTACGGCCCGGTGGAGACCCAGAGACTGGCCGGGTCTGTGTACTTCATCCGGTAGCACGGGTTTAACACAACGGGGGCTGTGCTGGCGTCCGCGCGGGCGGGTGACTTGACCTAAGCGCGCGGTTTAGGTTTATGGTATAATACTCGCCATGAAGACGAGTGCACAGATGCCTGGGGCGGCCTCCGGCGTGCCTGCGGCGGAGGAGCGGGTCCGGCTGGTCAGGAGGGTAACCTTCCTCGGCATCGCGGTGAACGTTGCGATCGCGGCGGCGAAGGCGGTGGCCGGCTTCATGTTCTCTTCGCAGGCACTTGTCGCCGACGCGGTCCATTCTGCGTCGGACCTGGTCACGGACCTTGCGCTCGTCTTCAGCGTCCGGTACTGGGTGGCGCCGGCGGACGAGGACCACCCCTACGGCCACGGCAAGATCGAGGCGCTCGTCACCCTCTTCATCTCGGTCGCGCTCGCCTTCGCCGCATGGGAACTTGCGCGCAACTCGGTAGTGTCGCTGATGCGCGGCGGCGGGGACTCCTCGCCTGGCGCGTTCGCGCTCTCGGTCGCGGTGGCGAGCATTGTTCTCAAGGAGGGGCTGTTCGTCGTTACCCGCGCGGCCGCGCGGCGGGCGAAGTCAACCGCGCTGGAGGCGAACGCGTGGCACCACCGGTCGGATGCGCTGAGCTCCGTGCCCGTGGTGGCGGCGATCGCGGTGGCGTGGTTCTTTCCGTCGCTGTGGTGGGCCGACGCCGCCGGTGCGCTGGTGGTGAGCGCGTTCGTGGCCCATGTCGCGTGGAAGCTCGCCCGTCCGGCGCTGCAGGTGATGACCGACGCCCAGATCGAGGACAAGGCCGCCGCCGTCGCCGCGGCGGCCGCGGCGGTGCCGGGCGTCAGGAGCGTCCACAAGGCGCGGGCGCGCCGGTACGGGTCGATGTTCCAGGCCGACATCCACATCCAGGTGGACGGCTCGCTGTCGGTTGCCGAGGGGCATGACATCGGCCATGCGGTGAAGAGGGCGGTCGTTGGCGCCGGTCTTGACGTTGAGGACGTGGTCGTCCATGTTGAGCCGACGCAGCCTGCGTCATGAAAGGAAAGGGACCGCGGAAGCGGTCCCTTTCTGCAGACGTCGGGTTTATGCAAGTGTCAGAGCGAGATCGTCAGGGCCAGTCCGGCGACGACGTTCCAGCTGTCGTCCCACGAGCCGGTCGCCTCGTAGTCGCGGGAGGCGTCGCGGATCTTGCGGTCGAACAGGAAGTCGGAGTATCCCACATAGCCGCTGAGCGAGACGTTGTCGCAGACCTTCCAGCCGAGCTCGAGCTTGATCATGGTGTCCATGAGGCCGGCGTGGTTTAGCGGTTCGCCGTCCTTCTTCGTGGCGTATGCCTTCACGCGCTGCCCGTTGCCGAAGCCCTGGGCGATCGACGGACGCAGCGTCAGGGTGTCGTCCTCCTCGCCCAGCAGGTTGAAGGTGTGGCCGATCTCGAGGTTGAGGTAGGTGCCGTCGTCGCGCATGATGTCGCGCTCGTAGAGGAACGTGGGCTCCAGCCAGAGGTCGGGCAGGCCCAGCTCCAGCGTGATGAACTGCGTGTCCTCGGCGATGGAGGTGTCCCAGCCGTTTTCGTATTCGTTGAGGCCGCCCTTGTTCTTGGAGTTCGGGTGGAACTCGTAGTCGTAGCCGAGGGCGAATTCGACGGTGGTGGGAAGCCACTCGAAGTCCTCCGGCGAGAAGGAGTGGCCGAGGGTGACCGTGGGGTGCAGCTCGGTGTACTTGAACTGGCGGCTGGTATAGCCGGCGTGGTTGCCGTACTTCGTGAGGTCGAAGATTGCGCTCACTCCGAACGTCAGCCAGTCGAAGAAGGTGATCTCGCCGGCGGGCGTCAGGATCGGCGCCTTGTTGTCAACGAAGCCGTAGCTGAGGTACTTCGAGTCGAACGAGAGCGATGCTTCGGCCGAGACGATCGGAGTCTCGTTGAACGAAACGCCATCGCCGGGCGTGTACGACCAGCCTTCGGCCTTTTCCTCGGTCGTTTCCTCGTCTGCGAACGCGGCGCCGCAGACGGCCGCCGCAAGCGCCAGCATGATGGTCTTGGTTTTCATTGTTTGGTTTTGCCTTTCCTTGTTTGTTGTGGTATGTTGGAAATTGGTTCTTCAAAGAATGTTAGTGGAAGTGCCGACAGCATAGTGTATGAAACTCCGATCCGTGGGGCTCTCGCGGCCTTCGGCTGTCTCGCTTCGCTCGGCTGTCCCGCTCCGCAGAATGTGCTTTGCTTCGCGCATGCCATTCGTCCTCCACGGCCGTGCTTGCCATGTTTTATATCTGCGGCTTCGCCGCAGGGTGGGGGCTTGTTCGGGGGTCTGGGGGCTTGCCCCCAGATAAAAAACCTTTGCGTCCTTTGCGTTCTTTGCGGCTGACAAAAACCACCGTAGACCTGAATCGGGGTTGCGAGATGCGGAGCTACGGAGCGGTAGCGGGAGTCCCAACCATCGGAGTTTTAAACTAATACGATCTGATAGCATTTTCCACTAAAAACTTCAAAGAGCCTGTAAATCAGTCCTGCACCGCCTTGGGCGCGGCATGGTCGCGTCCCTCCGCGCCGCCGCAGCAGCCGCAGCCGCATCCGCACGACTTGTGCGTGCCGCCGCACTCGCACGGCGCACCTTTCTTCATGACGCGCCAGACGGCGAGCGCGGCAAGCGCGACGACCGCGACGAGGACAATGGCGGACGCGGTGTTCATTTCGCCGCCTCCTTCCGCGCCGGGCGGACGATCATCCAGAGGCAGAAGAGGTCGACGGCGATCGCGAGTGCGGTCCAGATTCCGAAGCCGCCGCCGGCGATGAGCACGCCTATGCGGTAGACGCTGAGCGCCAGGGCATACCCGACGAAGAGCTGGAAACCGACCGCGAACCAGCCCCACTTCTGGGAGCCCATCTCGCGGAACGTCACCGCGATCGCCACCATGCACGGCGGCACGAAGAGGTTGAACACCATGAAGGAGAGCGCCGCGAGCTTCGGGAAGTCGCTCATCGTGCCGAACAGCGCCTGGATGTGCGAGCCGGTGGTCGCGCCGTCCATGTTCGCCGCGACGAGCCCCAGGGTCGCGGTCGCCTGCTCCTTGGCAATCTCCGCGGAGACGGATGCCGCGGCGCCCTGCCACGAGCCGAAGCCGAGCGGCTCGAAGAACCACGCTATCCAGCTGCCGAGGTCGTGGAGGATGGATTTTTCGATCTCCTCGTCCGCCAGCAGGTTGAGCGACCAGTCGAAGTGCATCACGAACCACAGGAAAACGCACGCGGGGAAGATGATGAGCCCTGCCTTGAGGATGTAGCCCTTGAGCCGGTTCCAGGTGTGGTGCCAGACGCCCGAGACCGTCGGCGGATGGTAGGCCGGGAGCTCCAGCACGAACGACGCGGCCTCGTCCTTGAACAGCCGCGTCTTCTTCAGCGCGACGCCGCCGAGGATGATGATCGCGATGCCGACTACGTCCATGAGCGCGGCAACATACCACTGCTCGCGGAAGAACAACGCCGCGAACATGGCGATGATCACCGTCTTCGCGCCGCAGGGGATGAACGTGGCGAGGATGGTCGTCATCCTGCGCGCGCGCTCGTTCTCGATCGTGCGCGTGGCCATGACCGCGGGGACGCCGCAGCCCTTGCCGATGAGGATCGGGATGAACGACTTGCCGGAGAGCCCGAACCTGCGGAAGATGCGGTCCATGATGAACGCAACCCGCGCCATGTAGCCGCAGTCCTCGAGGAACGCGAGGAAGAGGAACACGATGAAGATGACCGGCACGAACCCGAGTACCGTCGCGACGCCGCCCCATGCGCCGTCCACGACGAGGCTCTTCACCGTGTCGCCGACGCCGGAGCGTTCCAGCGCGCCGGTGATGAGCGCTCCGATGCCGGGCACCCACACGCCGAACTGCGACGGATCCGGCTCCTCGGCGTCTTTCGCGGCGTTGTAGGCCGCCTCGTCGACGTCCCATTCATCGGATGCCTCGCCGGTCTCCTCGTCCTCGATGGACGCCTTCTTCTCGCCCGCTTCCCAGGCTGCGACCGTTGCCTCGGCCTTGGCGAATTCCTCCTGCGCGTCCTCGAACTCCATGCCCTTGTACCTGCCGTCCTCCCGGCACTCGTGGGTGGTGAAGGGGAGATGCCATCCGTCCGCGAGGAAGCCGTCGTTCGCCCAGTCGGTGAGCAGCGTCCCCGGGCCGTTCTCGGCCACGGCGAGCCACCACATGGCGCAGAGCGAGAGAATGAAGATCGGAATCGCCCAGATGCGGTGGGTGACGACCTTGTCGATCCGGTCGGAGAGCGTCGCCTTGCCCTTGCGCTTCTCGTTCAGCGCGAGCGAATTGTCCATGAGGCGCTTGATGAAGTCGTAGCGCTGGTTGGTGATGATCGACTCCGCGTCGTCGCCGAGCTCCTTCTCGCAGTCGCGGATGTGCTCCTCGATATGCTTCATCTCGCCGACGCCGAGCCCCAGGCGGCTGATGATTTCGCGGTCGCGCTCGAAGACCTTGATCGCGTACCAGCGAATCGAGCGGATCGGCACCTTTCCCTGGATCGACTCCTCGATGTGGGCGATGGCGTGCTCGACCGAGCCCGTGAACACGTGCGGAACGTCGGGGAGCTTGCCGGGGCCCTTGTCGACCACGGCCTTCTTCGCCATCGCCACCGCCTGTTCGGCGGCCTTCTGCCCGCCCTCGTTCTTCAGCGCCGAGATGCCGACGACTTCGCAACGCAGCGCCTTGGCGATCTTCTCGAAGTCGATCTTGTCGCCGTTCTTCCTCACTACGTCCATCATGTTGACGGCCATCACCATCGGGAGTCCCAGCTCGGCGAGCTGCGTCGAGAGGTACAGGTTGCGTTCGATGTTGGTGCCGTCCACGATGTTGAGGATCGCGTCCGGGCCCTCTTCCACGAGGAACTGCCGCGACACCTTCTCCTCGGCCGAGTAGGGGGAGAGCGAGTAGATGCCGGGCAGGTCCTGGATTACCACTTCCTTGTGTCCGGCGAGGATGCCGTCCTTCTTTTCGACGGTCACGCCGGGCCAGTTGCCGACATACTGCTCCGCCCCGGTAAGCGCGTTGAAGAGCGTCGTCTTGCCGCTGTTGGGATTGCCCGCGAGGGCGATTTTCACGCTGTTAGCCATGTCTAATCTCCTTTGCAAAAAAATATGACCGGTCAGACGGCCTCGATTTCGATTTTCCTCGCCGTAGCCTCGTTGACGGCGATGCGGCTCTCGTGGACGGCGAGAATCATGTTGCCGTAGGACGCGCCAACGACCCTCACGACCGTCCCCGCCACGAATCCGAGCGCACCCAGGTGGTGTTTCAGGGCGTCATCGCCGGACACGTGGACCAGCCGCGCGCGCTCGCCTTCCTTTAGTGTTGCCAATGTCATTTTTCGGCCTTTCTCCCTTTTCTTTCGCCGGGGCAGAACCCGTTAGTCCCGGCTAACTTGTGCGTAGTATACCATAATTAGCCTCGGCTAATCAAGAGGGGTGGGCAAGATTTTTTTGGTATAATACGCACACCTTCACGGACGATTAGCTCAGTTGGTTAGAGCAGGACCTTTACACGGTCAAGGTCGGGGGTTCGAGTCCCTCATCGTCCACCAATCCAAGATACCGAAAGGGAGAAGTTCGCTTCTCCAACACAGAGCGCGGCAAAAATGGTATAATTCACGCGATGAACAACCGTGACAAGTCCGCGCTTGCGCTCGCCCTCGCCATCGCCGTTCTGGGTGTTCGGTCGGCGGCGGGGTTCCCGCTCGTGGACCTTTCCGGCGACAAGTCGAAAGATGTCCTTCTCGCCGCAGGTCGGCCGGACCTCTATCAAGGCCATCCGACCACGGTGCTGCTGCCCGATCAGCGGCTGATCGCGGTGTGGTGCGTGCCGCATGGCGGCTGGTGCGGTCCCGCCGCAGAATCCTGCGACGGCGGAAAGTCGTGGATGCGCATCGACGGCCGATTCCCGGCGGGCTTTGGGCGGAACGCGAACTGCCCGAGCATCTACCGGCTCGTGGGGCCGGACGGCAAGGCGCGGCTTTGGGTGTGGAGCCAGGTGAAGATGCCGCCGGACGCCAAGAGCCACAGCGACCGCCGCGAGCTTGGCGCGCCCATGCCGTCCGTGATGAGCGAGGACGACGGCAGGAGCTGGCGGGAAATGCCGCCGCTCGGTCCGGCGTTCCGGTGCGTGATGACCTTTTCGTCGATTGTTCGCCTGAAGGATGGTTCCTATCTCGGGATGTTCCATCGTGGACCGGGCGGGCGGGACCGTTCGCCGCTGGAGGTTCTGCAGAGCGTGACGCGCGATGGTGGCTTCACCTGGAGCGAACCGCAGGTCGTCTGCCGCGTGGAGGGCAAGAACCCGTGCGAACCCTACGTGTTCCGTTCGCCGGCGGGCGATGAGCTCTGCTGCCTGATGCGCGAGAACACGCACAAGGGATGCAGCTTGATGATGTTCAGCCGGGACGAGGGCAAGACCTGGTCCACGGCGGTGGATACGCCGTGGGCGCTCACCGGCGACCGGCATCAGGGCGTGACCCTGCCGGACGGACGGCTCGTGATCGCGTTCCGCGACATGGCGCCGGCCTCGCCCACGCGCGGACACTTCGTGGCGTGGGTAGGACCTTACGCCGCCATCAAGTCGAAGGCCGAGGCCGATACCTACCGCATCAAGCTTCTGCACAACTATGCCGGATGCGACTGCGGCTATCCCGGCATTCATCTGCTGCCCGACGGAACGATCGTGGCGACCACATACGTCAAGTACTGGGACGATGCCCGCCAGCAGTCGGTGGTCAGCGTCCGGTTCAAGATCGCCGACACGGATCGGATGAAGAAGGGCGCTGAGATGCAACGGCCGCCGCATTCGGTGCTGGAGCAGATGCCGCCCGTCAACCTGCCGGAACTCATAAAAAGATGATGGGGACTGTCCCCGCGGCAGTTCTTTTGCTATAGTAATATTAGGCAATATGATTAAGCGAAAGATTGCTGAATATGTGGACAAGGTGGCGAAATGCTACCCTGTTGTTACCATAATGGGTCCGCGGCAGAGCGGAAAGACGACGCTTGCCCAAGCGCAATTCCCCGCGCATCAATACCGCAATCTGGAGGCGGAGGATGTTTTGTCGGCGGCGAAGGCCGATCCCCGCAGATTCCTGATGAATGGAAGTGCGAACATGGTGATAGATGAAATCCAGCGCTTCCCTTCGCTCCTTACGTACATTCAGGAAATGGTGGACGCGAATCGCATCAAGGGGCAGTTCGTCCTGACCGGTTCGCATCAACCGGAATTGGGGGCGGCGGTAAGCGAGTCTCTTGCCGGACGCACAGGAATATGCACGCTTATGCCGCTGAGCATCGAGGAACTGAAGGAAGGCGGCATCGCCGTCGACGACCGGGACGGCCTCATGTGGCATGGGTTCATGCCGCGCATGTACGACGACGCCATCGAACCGGGAATGCTCTATCGCGACTATTTCCAGACGTACGTGCAGCGGGATGTCCGCCGAATCGTCAATATTCAGGACCTTGACGCGTTTACGGTGTTCATGCGCCTGCTGGCGGGTCGCGTCGGGCAGCTGCTCAACAAGGATTCGCTGGCGCGCGACGTCGGCATTTCCACCCCGACAGTCATGAAATGGCTGAGCGTGCTCGAAGCCTCGTTCATAATCTACCGGCTGCGGCCATACCACGGCAATTTCGGGAAGCGCCAGACTAAGGCCCAGAAGATATATTTCACCGAGACGGGGCTGGCCACGTATCTGCTCGGCATCAGGGACAAGGACCAGCTGTTCACGCATCCGCTGGTCGGAAACCTGTTTGAGAACATGGTCGTGATGGAGGCCGTCAAGTTCCGGCTGAACCGGGGATGCGAACCGGACTTGTGGTTCTACCGCAATTCGTCGGGAACGACGGAAGTCGATTTGCTGATGGAGGACGGGGCGGAGCTTCGTCCGCGGGAGATCAAGAGCTCTTCTACCTATTCGCAGCGCATGGGGGATGGCCTTGCCAGGTTCCTCAAGTTGTCGCCCAACGCCGTTGATCCGCGGGTGGTGTATGCCGGCGGGACGTTCGACGGCGTGGCGGTCAATTTCGCGGATGTCTCGCGCTGGTGCTGATGGTCAACAGGGTCGGACATGGTTGCCACAGTAGCGAAAGTGCCTGACCCTTAAACAGGTTGAAAGGTTGAAAAGTTGAAAGGTTGAAAGGCCGCGGCGGTTTGCGCGGCAGATAGCGCGGCGAATATGCTATAATACGCAAGTCTACGCAAGTTCGCCCGAAAGGAGAAGGCAAAATGGCAACAGTAGAGATCAACACCACCGACATCGTCGCGTTCCTCGGCAAGGAGCGCGCGGCGTTCACCAAGGCCGACATCAAGCGCTTCGTCAAGGCCAAGGGCATCCGCCACGTGAACTTCATGTACCCGGGCGGCGACGGGCGGCTGAAGACGCTCAACTTCATCCTCCACTCGCCCGGCTACCTGGACGAGATCCTCACCTGCGGCGAGCGCGTGGACGGAAGCTCCCTCTTCTCCTACATAGAGGCGTCGAGCTCCGACCTCTACGTGATCCCGCGCTACTCGACGGCGTTTGTCGACCCGTTCGCCGAGCTGCCCACGCTGTGCCTGCTCTGCTCGTTCTTCAACAAGGACGGCGCGCCGCTCGAGTCCAGCCCCGAGTACACGCTCCGCAAGGCGTGCGCGGCGTTCCGCAAGGAGACCGGGCTCGAGTTCCAGGCGATGGGCGAGCTCGAGTACTACGTGATCGCGCAGGACCCCGAGAGCTTCCCGGCGAAGGACCAGCGCGGCTACCACGAGTCCGCGCCGTTCGCGAAGTTCGGCGAGTTCCGCCAGAAGTGCATGCTCGCGATCGCCCAGGCCGGCGGCCTCATCAAGTACGGCCACAGCGAGGTCGGCAACTTCACCTCCGGCGGACTCGTCTACGAGCAGAACGAGATCGAGTTCCTGCCCTGCGCGGCGCCGGACGCGGCGGACCAGCTCACGGTGGCGAAGTGGATCATCCGCAACATGGGCGCGAAGTACGGCTACGACGTCACCTTCGCGCCGAAGATCACGGTCGGCAAGGCGGGCTCGGGCCTGCACATCCACATGCGGCTCATGAAGGGCGGGGTCAACCAGATGCTCAAGGGCGGCCGGATCTCCGAGACGGCGCGCCGCGCAATCGCCGGGCTCATGAAGCTCGCGCCGTCCATCACCGCCTTCGGCAACATGAACCCGACGAGCTACCTGCGGCTCGTGCCGCACCAGGAGGCGCCGACGAACGTGTGCTGGGGCGACCGCAACCGCTCCGTCCTCGTGCGCGTGCCGCTCGGTTGGGCCGGGCGCGGCGACATGGCGCGCCAGGCGAACCCGGGCGAGGCCTCCTCGCGCGCCGACACGCGCCAGAAGCAGACGGTCGAGATGCGCTCGCCCGACGCCTCGGCGAACGTGCACCTGCTGATGGCGGCCCTGTGCGTCGCCTGCCGCCACGGCTTCGCGCTCAAGGACGCGCTCAAGGTGGCGGACGCGACCTACGTGAACGTGAACATCCACAAGAAGGAGAACTCCAAGCTTCTCTCCTCGCTCGCGACGCTGCCCGACAGTTGCTGGGCCTCGGCCGACACGCTGCTCAAGCAGCGCGCGGTCTACGAGGAGGGCGGCGTCTTCTCGCCGGCGATGATCGACGGCATCGTCCGCGAGCTCAAGGCCTTCGACGACCGCTCGCTGCGGGCGAAGGTGACGAAGGACGCCAAGGCGATGGCGGACCTCGTCAAGACCTACTTCCACTGCGGCTGAAGGGCGCGATGAAGACGGTCGACTGCGACTACTTCGTCGTCGGCTCCGGCATGGCGGGGCTGATGAGCGCCCTGCACCTTTCGGCCTACGGCAGGGTGACGCTCGTCACCAAGGGCCGCCTCGCCGATTGCAACACCAACTTCGCGCAGGGCGGCATCTGCTGCGTGATGGACCCGGCCGACAGCTTCGACCGCCACGCGCGCGACACGATGATCGCCGGCGCCTGGCTCGGGCGCACCGAGGTGGTGCACGAGATCTGCGAGAACGCGCCGGCCGGCATCCAGGACCTGATCGACTGCGGGGTGAAGTTCGCGCGGCGGCCGGACGGCTCCTGGGACCTGACGCGCGAGGGCGGCCACAGCGCCCGGCGCATCCTGCACGCCGGCGACATCACCGGCGAGAAGTGCGAGGCGGCGATGATCCGCCGCGTGCGCCGCTCGGGCGCGGACATCCGCGAGCAGACGATCGTCGTCGACCTCATCATGACGCGGCGGCTGGGGCTGAAGGGCGAGAACCGCTGCGTCGGCGCGTACGTGCTCGACAAGCCCACGGGCGAGATCTACGCGGTGCGCTCCGCGAACACCATCCTCGCCACCGGCGGCTGCGGCAAGGTGTACCTCTACACCTGCAACCCGGACTCGGCGACCGGCGACGGCGTGGCGCTCGCCTGGCGCGCCGGCGCGAAGATCGAGAACATGGAGTTCGTGCAGTTCCATCCGACCTGCCTCTTCCACCCGCAGGCGAAGCGCTTCCTCATCTCCGAGGCCGTGCGCGGCGAGGGGGCGGTGCTCGTCGACCGCCACGGGCGCGAGTTCATGCGCAAGTACGACCCGCGCGGGTCGCTGGCGCCGCGCGACATCGTGGCGCGGTCGATCGACTCGGAGATGAAGCGCACCGGCGACGACTGCGTGTTCCTCGACATCCGCAGCAAGGGGCGCGCCTACCTGATGAAGCGCTTTCCCAACATCTACCAGAAGTGCATGGAGTTCGGCATCGACATGGCGAGCGACCTCATCCCAGTCGTGCCGGCCGCCCACTACAGCTGCGGCGGCATCCAGGCGACGACCGACGGGCGCACCTCGATCCCCGGGCTCTCGGCGGTGGGCGAGTGCGCCTCGACCGGCCTCCACGGCGCAAACCGCCTCGCGTCCAATTCGCTCATGGAGGCGCTCGTCTGCGCGCGGCTCACCGCGGCGCGGCTCGGTCCGCACCCTGAGCGGACGCGCCTGCCGCGCATCCCGGCGTGGAAGATCGGGAACGCGGTCCCGCCCGACGAGGCGGTGCTCGTCTCGCACATGTGGGACGAGATCCGCCGCCTGATGTGGGACTATGTGGGGATCGTCCGCACCAACAAGCGCCTCGCGCGCGCGGCGCACCGGCTGCGCACGCTCCGCCGCGAGATCCGCGACTACTACTTCCGCTACCTGGTGACGCCGGACACGCTCGAGCTGAGGAACCTCGCCGTCTGCGCGGAGCTGATCGTGAGGAGCGCGCAGAAGCGCCGCGAAAGCCGCGGCCTCCACTACACCCTCGACTACCCCCGCCAGGCGAAGCGTCCCCGCCAGACCGTGCTCGACGGATTCCGCGGCTGAGCGGCCGGATGTCGAATGCCGTCCGCTCCGACGGCGGAGGAGGGGGCTGCTCTGCCGCCATTGAACGTTTTGAGTGGGGTGCGCATTGTACATTTGGGAGATGGAAATCTACGAACAGATACGGGCAGACCGCGAGCTGGGCGCCAGGCGCCTGGTGGCGGAGTACCGTCCGCGCCTTGAAGCGGCCGCCATGCTGCTCTGCCGCGACGCCCACGAGGCCGAGGACCTCGTGTTCCGCGCCTTCGAGCGCGCCATCGAGCGGATCGACGACTTCCGGCCCACCGGCTCGTTCTACTACTGGGTCTACACCATCCTCCTCAACTTCCACCGCATGGACCTGCGCAAGCGCGCTGCGAGGAAGGAGACCGTAGTCCCGAACGACGAGCTGCCCGAGGTTGAGGACAAGTCGCCGAATCCGTTCGAGGAGTTCGCCTTCCGCGGCAGCGCCGAGGCGGTGCGCACGGCGGTGAGGAAGCTGCCCGAAAACTACCGCGACGTCGTGGTACTGCGCTATTTCGAGGATCTTTCGACGCCGGAGATCGCCAAGATCGTCGGCATTCCAGAAGGCACGGTCCGCAGCCGCCTCCATTACGCGAAGGACGCGCTTCGCGACATGCTCTGCGACACGGAGCTTTCGCCGGACTTCACCGAGCGGCTGATCAAGGCGACGCGGCCGCGCAACGCGTGGCTCTTCCGCCACAGCTGGACCGCCTGCTTCGCCGCGTTTCTCTCGCTCGCCACGCTTGCCGCGGGCGCGGTCGCCGCGCTCCGGTCCGGGGGGGAGGCGCCGGCGGCGGAGTCCGCCGCCGCGGTGGTCGTTGACGGCGGCGGACTGCGGCGCACGGTCGGCGGCGGATCGACGTTCTCTCCGGAGGCGGACGACGTCGACCGGTCGATTGAGCGCGGACTTAAGTTCCTTGCGTCGAAGCAGCTGCCGAGCGGGGCGTTTCCGGGGCAGTACGGCGATTCCGCCGCGATCCCCGCGCTCGTCGGCATGGCGTTCCTCTCGAAGGGGCACCTGCCGGGTAGCGAGCCCTACGGCGCGGTGGTGGAGAACTGCGTCGACTACGTGCTCGACTGCGCGGACATGGGGCCGCAGGCAAAGTTCAGGGGCTATATGGGCCTGAAGGGAAACGGGCGCATGTACGCCCACTCGATCGCGACGCTGTTCCTCTCCGAGGCGAGCGGCATGGTGGACCCCACCCGCCAGGCGCGCATCGATGCGGTGCTGCCACATGCAGTGAAGGTGATTATCGACGCGCAGGGTCAGCGCAAGTCCAACCCGGCGCACCTCGGCGGCTGGCGCTACACGCCGGATGCGAACGACAGCGACCTTTCCTGCAGTGGCTGGGCGCTGATGGCGCTGCGCAGCGCAAGGCTCAACGGCGCGGCGCTGCCGGACGACGCGATCGAGAAGGCGGTGCTCTACATCAAGCGCTCGCAGCGCCAGAGCGACGGTGCGTTCAGCTACCAGGGCAACTCCGGCAACTTCGGCGAGACTCTCTCCGGCGCGGCAATCCTCTGCATCGAGCTCTGCGGCCACCACCTCGACCCCGACGCGCTCAAGGGCGCCCAGTTCGTCCGCAGGACTTTCCGCCGCGCGCTAGCCGGCGGCAACAACGCCTTCTACGGACTCTACTACACGGCGCAGGGGCTCTTCCAGCTCGGCGGCGAGGCGTGGGCGGAGTTCGAGCCGTGGATGTACGAGACCTACTTCAAGAAGCAGCAGCCCGACGGCTCGTGGAACGGCGAGATCGGGCAGGTCTACTGCACTTCGATGGCGGTGCTGGCCTTTACGGTGCCATACCGCATGTTGCCAATCTACCAGCGCGACGAGACCGTCGACGCGGACGAAACAGGAGAGGAGAACAGGAAATGAACGAAAGACTCAACGAAGGCGACGTAAGTCGCGTCGAGACGCTGCACGCGAAGTGCGCGGAGATCCGGCGGGAGCTCGCGAAGCGCGTGGTCGGCCAGGAGGAGATGATCGACCAGGTGCTGACCGCGGTGTTCGCGCGCGGGCATGCGCTCCTCACTGGCGTCCCCGGTCTTGCGAAGACGCTGCTCGTGCGGACGCTCGCCGAGGTGATGGACCTCGGCTTCGGCCGCATCCAGTTCACGCCCGACCTGATGCCGGCCGACGTCACCGGAACCGAGGTGCTGGACGAGGACCGCGCGACCGGCAGGCACGTCTTCCGCTTCGTGAAGGGTCCGGTGTTCACCAACCTGCTGCTCGCCGACGAAATCAACCGCACCCCGCCCAAGACTCAGGCCGCGCTTCTGGAGGCGATGCAGGAGCACTGCGTCACCGTCGGCGGCGAGACGCGCCCATTGCCGGAGCCGTTCTTCGTGCTCGCCACCCAGAACCCGATCGAGCAGGAGGGCACCTATCCGCTCCCCGAGGCGCAGCTCGACCGCTTCTTCTTCAACATCAAGGTCGACTACCCGTCGCGCGCCGAGGAGTGCGAGATAATCCGCCAGACGACCGGCGAGGACGGCGCCGTGCCGGCCAAGGTGCTTTCGGCGGCTGAAATCGTCGAGCTCCAGTCGGTGGTGCGCCGCGTGCCAGCCGCCGACCACGTCGTCGAGTACGCCGCCGACCTGGTGCGCGCGACGCGTCCGAAGACGCCCGAGGCGCCGGAGTTCGTGAAGGAGCTGGTCAGCTGGGGCGCGGGCCCGCGCGCCGGCATGGCGCTCGTCACCGCGGCGAAGGCGCGCGCCGTCCTCAACGGACGCGCCTACGCCACCACCGCCGACGTGAAGTGGGCGGCGCTGCCGGTGATGCGCCACCGCATCGCCACCACCTTCAACGCCGAGGCCGCGGGCGTCACCACCGACGACGTGGTGAAGCGCCTCCTCGACCACGTGCAGGGGCACGAGGAGCTGGACGTCTAAAGTTCGCCTGGCGGACGGAGATGGCGTTGCCTGGATACATGAAGTGGCTGCCGGACGCGGCGCTGAGGAAGCTCGCCAGGATCGAGTTCCTCGCGCACGGCGCCGTCGACGGCTTCATCGCCGGGCGCCACAAGAGCGCCAGGAAGGGCGCCAGCGCCGAGTTCGCCGAGCACCGCGCTTACGTCGCGGGCGACGACCCGCGCACCCTCGACTGGCGCCTCGCCGCTCGCCGCCAGCGCCTCTACGTCAAGCAGTACGTCGACGAGACCAACCTGCGCGCGACGATCGTCCTCGACGCCTCCGGCTCGATGGGCTACCGCGGGCGCGCCGCGGCTGGCGGCCTCTCTAAGCTCGAGTACGGCCAGTACGTCGCCGCGTCGCTCGCCTACCTGCTCGTCAACCAGCAGGACGCCGTGGGTTTCGCCTCCTACGACACGGCTGTCCGCGACTTCGTCCCCGCCAAGGCCGAGCCCTCGCAGGTGCGCTGCATCCTGGAGCGGCTCGACGCGCTGAAGCCCGGCGGCGAGACCGACATGGCCGGCGTCCTCCACGAGATTGCCGAGCGCATCCCGCGGCGCAGCGTCGTCTTCGTGGTCAGTGACTTCTTCGCTGACGCCAAGGAACTCCTCCGGGCGCTCCACCACCTGCGCTTCCGCCGCCACGAAGTAATCGCCATCCAGGTCTGCGACCACGACGAGCTGACGTTCCCGTTCGAGCGCGCCTGCCGCTTCGAGGACCTGGAGACCCGCCAGTTCATCGACGTCGACGCCCGCGCCCTGCGCAAGGACTACCTCGCGCGCATCGGCGCCCACTTCGCCGAGCTTTCGCGCGGCTGCGGCGAAATGCGCGTCACCCACGAGCGTGTCGACACCTCGCGTCCGTTCCACGAGGCGCTCGCCGACATCCTGGTGCGCTACCGCCGCGCCGCAGGAGGGGGAAGGTGATGTCGTTCTTCGCCCCGTGGATGCTCCTTGGCCTCGCCGCCGCCGCGGCACCGGTCATCCTGCACATCCTGCGCCGGCGCACCGCCGACCGCGTGCCCTGGGGCGCGTGGATGTTCCTCGCCGACTCGCTCAGGCGCCGCCGCCGCCGGCTCGTGCTTGAGGACGTGGTGCTGCTCGTCCTGCGCACGCTAGTCCTCGTCCTTGCGGCAATCGCGTTCGCGCGTCCGTTCCTCCCCGAGCTGCACTTCTTCGGCGGCGCCGGGATGGACAAGGACGTCGTCCTGGTGGTCGACGCCTCGGCCTCGATGAAGCTTAGCGACCCGTCCGGGCGCACCGCCTTCGACCGTGCGATCGAGGAGGCGCGCTCGCTGGTGGAGGACTCTCCGAAGGGTACGGCGTTCGGCATTGTCGTCGGCGAGGGCACGCCCGTCATTCTCACTCCGTCGCCGATCTCCGCCAAGCGCGAGGTGCTGGAGTTGCTCGACTCGCTCGAGCCCGGTGACGACGCGATGGACGCGCCGCGCTCGCTGGCCGCGGCCGGCGAGGTGCTTGTCGGCGGCGCGAACCCCGCGAAGGAGGTGGTGGTGCTCGGCGACGGCCAGGCCTACGGCTGGCGCTGCGGCGACGAGGCGGAGTGGAAGCGCGTGGAGCGCATCTTCGCGCGCTTCCCGCGCCGGCCTCCGGTCGTGTGGCGCACCTTCGAGCGGCCCGGCGACGTCAGGAACGCCGCCATCGCCGCCGTCCGCCCGAGCCGCCGGGTGATCGGGACCGACCGCCCCGCCGCGTTCTCCGTGACCGTCGTCAACGCCGGCTCGGTGCCGTTCTCGCCCGGCGACGTGGTGATGCGCGTTGACGGCGCCGAGGCGGCGCGCGCGCCGGTCGGACAGATCCTCCCCGGCCTCGCCCGCACGTTCGAGTTCTCCCACGCCTTCGCGAAGCCCGGCCGCCACGAAGTGGTGACGTCGCTCGACGCCGACGACGACATCGCCTCCGACTCCACCGTCTCCAACGCCATCGACGTCGTCGACGCGCTCGACGCGCTGCTGGTCAACGGACGGCCGTCGGCGCGCGGGTTCGACCGCCCGACCGCCTTCCTCGAGGCCGCGCTGCGCCCCGAGCTGAAGGGCACCAACGCCGTCTTCCTCGTCAAGCCGCGCACGGTCCGCGCGGTCGAGCTCGAGAACCCCGCCGTCTTCTCCGGCGTCGAGGCGGTGGCGCTCTGCGACGTGCCGTTCCTCTCGCCGCGCGCAGTGCAGAACCTCTCGAAGTGGGTCGGCGGCGGCGGCGGGCTCGTGGTCGTCCCCGGCGAGCGCGCCCAGGCGTCATTCTACACCAACGAGCTCTTTGCCGCGGCCTGGACGAACTGGAACCACAGCCTCTCGGACGTCGCCTTCGAGGGCGCTCCGGTCTCCGGCCGCGCCGAGTTCGACGAGTCCGCTCTCAGGAAGGTCGTTGACGTTGCCGCGCGCTTCTCCGACGGCGCGCCGGCGGTCTTGTCCGCCGCGTTCGGCAAGGGGCGCACCGTGGTCACGGCGCTGCCGTTCGACCTGAAGTGGACGACCTTCCCGGCCCGCCCGCTCTTCGTGCCGTTCGCGCACGAGCTCGTCTACTCGGTCGCGGCCACGAACTCCGTCTCCGCGGCGGTCGACACGCGCTGGCGCTCGCGCGAGGGCGAGCTCAAGCCGCTCACGCAGGACGAGCTCGACACCCTGGCCGTCTCGGTCGATCTCGGCTTCGCGCGCAGCCTCGACGACCTGATGGCCGCCGTCGTCGGCCGCAGCTTCGGTGTTGAGATCTGGCGTCCGTTCGCCGTCCTCGCGCTCGTCCTGCTCCTCGCCGAGATGCTGCTCTGCCGGCGGATCGACGCCGAGCGCGGCGGCCACGTCCCCTCGCTCCCCCGCGCCGCGCTCCGCGCCGTCGCGCTCCTCTCGCTCCTCTGGATGCTCGCGCACGTCTCCTGGACCCACGACGTCACCCGCAGCCTGCACCGCCGCGTCGCGGTGTTCGCCGACCGCTCGCTCTCGATGCAGCGCGCAGACGCGGGAGCGGGCGAGGACGGCGTCCAGGCGACGCGCTACGCCGCGGCGACGAACATCGCCGCCGGGCTCGAGGAACGGCTTCTGGGCAGGTACGACGTGGAGCCGTTCGAGTTCGGCGACCGGACCACCGACTTCTCCGCCGCGCTCGAGCTCGCCCTCGCGCGCATTCCGTCCGAGGAGCTCGCCGGCGCGGTGTTCGTGACCGACGGCCGCGACACGTCGGACGCCGGGCCCTCGGCGGCGGCGCGGCGCTTCGCCCGGCTCGGCGCCAAGGTCTCGAGCGTCGTCGTGGGCAATCCCACCAACCGCACGGATGCCGCGGTCGAGGCGCTCTCCGTGGCCGAGAACGTCTTCCTCGGCGACAAGGTGCGCCCGGTGGCACGCATCCGCGCGGATGGGCTCAAGGGCCGGCGCGTCGTCGTGAAGCTGATGGAGGGCGAGGAGACCCTGGACCGCCGCGAGCTCGACGTGGACGCCGACGCCTGGACGAAGGACGTCCGCTTCGTCCACGACCCTGGCGGGAAGGGCGTCAGGGGCTACCGCGTCGCCATCGAGCCGCCGGAAGGCGACCTCGAGCCGCGGAACGACGAATGGCCGTTCGAGGTCTCGGTCTCCGACGACCGCACCAACGTGCTCGTCGCCGACCGCCGTCCGCGCTGGGAGTTCCGGTACCTGCGCAACCTCTTTTTCGCCCGCGACAAGTCGGTCCACCTCCAGTACGTGCTGTCCGAACCGGACAAGCTGGCGGGCGGCGCTCCGGCGAACACGGCGCCGGCGGACGCGACGCGGCCGTTCGGCGAGGCCGAGGCCGGCGCGCTGCCGAAGACCCGCGACGACTGGCGCAAGTTCGACGTGATCGTGCTCGGCGACCTCGGGCGCGACGTGCTGACGGACGAGGTCTGCGAGGACATCCGCTACTGCGTCGAAGAGCGCGGCGCGCTGCTCGTGCTGACCGCGGGCGAGCGGCACATGCCTTACGACTACGCCGCGGGCCCGCTGTCCGGGCTCCTGCCGCTCGCCATGACGAACGAGTCGGGCGCCGTGTCCGCCCGCTGGGTCGCCGCGAAGACGCCGTTCGCGCTGACGCCGTCCGGCCGCGGCCACCCCGCGACCGCGGTCTCGTCGTCGCCGTCCGAGAACGAGCGCGTCTGGGGCTCGCTGCCGCCGGCGCACGGAAGGGTGGAGGGCGTGGCCGCGAAGCCCGGCGCGGAGGTGCTGCTCTTCGCTGGCGACTCCACCGCCCTCGCCGCGCCGCTTCTGACCGTGCGCGGGGCCGGCCGCGGCAAGGTGGCGTTCTTCTCGACCGACGAGACGTGGCTCCTGCGCTACCGCCACGGCGACACCTACCACCACCGCTTCTGGGGCAACGTGCTGCGCTGGGGGGCGGGCGAGAAGCTGCGCGACGGCAACCAGCGCGCCCGCGTCGGCACCGACTCACTTCGCTGCCTGCCGGGCGAGACGGTGAAGCTGATGGCGAGGTTCTCGGACAAGGACTTCATGCCGGTCGCCGGGGCGAAGGCCAAGGCCGAGGTGAAGCTGCCCGACGGCTCGTTGCGCACGGTCGACCTCGTCGAGCGGCCCGGCGCGAACGGAATCTACGAGGCGGAGTTCGACGCCACCGAGAAGGAGGGCGGGTACGAGGCGACGGTCTTGGCGCCGGAGGTGGAGGAGCTGCTCGGCGACGAATGGCCGCGGCCGCTCGCCACCCGCTTCGCCGTCGACCGCGGCACCGCGCCGGTCGAGTACGCGCGCCCGGCGGCCGACGATGCCGCGCCGAAGGCGATGGCGCGGCTTACCGGCGGCTCGGTGTTCGCCGCGGGCGACGACCTCTCGGAGCTGGACGACGCCTTCGGCGCCGGCCGCAGCGAGATCGTCGAGCGCGTCGACGACGCGGTGTGGGACCACCCGGCCGGGCTCGTCCTCCTGGCGCTGGCGCTGATCGCCGTCTGGACGCTGAGGAAACGGAGGGGTCTCGCATGATCGCAATGCCCGACAAAGTCAAGGCGCTGCTCGACGCGTCGGTCCGGCGCGTCAGGCGCATCTACCTGCTGCGCGGAATCGCGGCGACGCTGGCCGCGGCGATTGCGGCGACGCTGGCGGCGATGTCCGTCGACGCCTTCTTCACGCTCTACTCCGACGCCGCGCGCTGGCTGCTTTCCGCCGCGCTATACGCCTGCGTCCTCGCGGCGGCGTGGCTCTTCCTCGCGCGTCCGCTCTCGCGCCGGCTCGACGTGCGGCGGATGGCGAAGATCCTCGACGCGCGCCACCCCGAGCACGAGGAGTGCCTCACGACTCTGGTCGAGCTCGTGGACTCCGCCGCGCGCGGCGACGGGAGGCCCGGCTTCTCCGAGGCCTTGGTCGGCATCCTCTCCGCCAAGGCCGCCGTCGCGGCCGCGGCAGTCGACGCGGAGCGCGAGTTCACTTCCCGCACAATCATCCGGCGGCTGAAGGCGCTGGGCGCGATCGCGCTGCTGCTCCTCCTCTCCTTCGTGCTTGCGCCGCATCTCGCGGGACGGCTCTTCGTGCGCGCGGTCGCGCCGTGGGTCGACGTCGGCAACCTCTACTCCGGCGACATCGCCGTGAAGCCGGGCGACGTCGTCGCGCTCGCCGGCACGGTCGTGCGCATCGAGGCTGCCGTCGCCGACGGCCTCCACTATTCGCCGAGCATCCGCATCTCGCGCCGCACCGCGCTCGGCTGGGGCGAGGAGTTCGCCGACGAGATGAAGGACGGCGTCTACGAGGCAATCGCGGACCTCTCCGAGCCGGAGTGGCGCTACCGGGTGAGCGCGGGGCCCGCGGTCACGCGCCACTACACCGTGCGCGTCTGCGAAATGCCGCGGTACGAGTCGTTCACGGCGCGCATCGACTACCCCGCCTACACCGGCCGCTCGCCGAGCGTGGTCTCCAACGACGACGTGTCCGCCATGGAGGCGGTCGAGGGCTCGCGCGTCTCCTTCGCGCTCGACCTCGGCGGCCGCGCGGTGAAGGCGTCGCTGCGCGTCGACGGCCGCCCGGCCGACGCCCACGAGATGGTCTCCAACCGCGTGTCGTCCTGGACGCTCGACCTCGTCGGCGAGGAGGGCTTCGCCGCGCCGCGCCGCGGCGGACAGCTCAGGAGCTTCCTAGACACCCCGCCGACCGTGGTCGTGGAGCGACCCGCGGCGAAGACCCTGCGCCTCGCGCCGTACGTCAAGTTCCCGCTCGCGGTCTCGGCAAGCGACGACATCGGAGTTGACGACGCGGTGCTGCGCTGGCGGGCGGACGGCGGCGGCTGGCAAGAGCTGCGGCCGCTGGCTTCGTTCGCGAAGACCGGCGCCTCGCTCTGGAAGGGGGCGGACGAGATCGACCTCTCCACCCTCGACCTCTCGGGCGTGCGCACAGTCGCGTTCGACGTCGTGGTGCGCGACTGCTTCCCCGTCGAGCGCGGCGGCCCCCACGCCGCCACGTCGACGCCGGTCGTGGTGCAGCTCGAGATGAACGCCGCGAGCCCCGACATGCAGAGCCTTTCCGAGGAGGCCGCCGCCGCGCGCAGGCTGCTGGAGGAGGCGCGTCGGCGGCTCTCCGACGCGGTCCGCCAGGCGAATCTGGCGAAGGACCAGATCCGCCGCGAGCAGAAGGTGAGGGAGAACGCCGACCGGGCCGTTGAGAACGCAGTGCACGAGGCGTCCGAGGCGCGCCGCCGCGTCGACGAGCTCGAGGAGCGGCTTCGCGAGGACCGGCGCTTCGAGCCGATCGCCGACATGCTCAAGTCGGTGCGCGAGGAGAAGCTTACCCCGGCGCAGGAGCGGCTGGAGTCCGCGCAGTTCGACGAGGTTTCCCGCCGCGCCGACGCGCTCGAGGCAGCCGCCGCAGAGATGCGCGAGGCGATGGAGGCTCTTCAGAAGATGGACGCGCCGATCCGCGAGCGGGTGCAGAAGCTCGAGAACCTGGAGAAGACCAGGGACCTCGCGGCCCGCCAGGAAGCCCTTGCCCGCGCCGCCGAGGACATCGTCCGCGAACAGCCCACCGACGCCAACAAGCTCGAGGCGTGGAAGCGCATGGAGACGGCGGCGGCGATGCAGGCGAACGACCTCGCGCGGAAGGTCCCGGACGGCGACCTCGACTCCGCGCGCCGGAAGATGTCCAGGGCCACCGAATTGATGGACGAGCTCAAGAGCCGGCTGCAGACCGCCGCGAACAGGAACCTCAGTGAAGACAAGAAGGCCCAGGCGCTCGAAAGGCTGGAGAGCGAGCTCTCCCGTCGCCGCGACGAAGCGCTCGCCAAGGCCGTCGCCGCCGAGAAGGAGGCGGAGAGGAAGATCGCCGACGCCAGCGCGAACGGCGACGCCAAGGCGCGCGAAGAGCTTATGCGCCAGGCCGCCGCCGCGCAGGCCCGCGCCGAGGACCTCCTGGAGCAGGCAGAGGCGGGAGAGGCGGCCAAGGAAGCCCAGCACGCCGCGACCGAGGAAAGGAAGGGCGCGATGTCGGCCGACAGCGCCAAGAACGACGCCGTCGCCAGCCAGTCCGAGGCGAGGAAGGCGGCCGAGGCGGAGCTCGCCGCGCGCGAAAAGTCCCGCGCCGAGCCGTCACAGCCAGCCAATCAGTCGCAGTCTTCGGAACAGTCGCAATCTTCGGCGTCGTCGCAGTCCTCTGAGCAGTCACAGTCTTCTGAGCAGTCGCAGTCTTCTGAACCGTCGCAGTCAGACGCGCCGGCAGATTGCCGCGGCAGTGCCGTTGGCGCGAAGGCGGCGGAGGCGGCGGAGGCGATGCGGCGCGAGGCGGCGCGGCAGGCGAAGGCGCTGGGCATGCCCGAGGAGCAGCAGTCGTCGGGGCAGTCGCAGGGCGAGATGGAGTCCAGAGGACAGTCTGGCGAGGAGTCGCAGTCCGGCGGCGGCGGGGTGGCGGCGGAGATTTCGGAACTTGCGCGCAAGCTGGAGCGCCATGACGACCCGGAGGCGGCGCGGCAGCTGCTGGAGCGCCTGGGTTGGTTCAAGATCAAGGGTGCGGCGAAGGACGGCCTGGGCGAGCGCGACCTCAAGGACATCCCCGCCGAGTACCGCGACCTCGTCCGCAGCTACTTCCTGAAGCTCGCCGAGTAGCGCGGCGCTTTCCGCGGCGGCCTGGGGAGTCGTCGCGGACAGTTTCAGCACCAACAAACAACACCGACAAGGAACGTGACAAAGCGGCCGGAGCTGCTGGACAAGCTGCTGAGGTCGCTGGCACTCCAGATCGGGCAAGAGGTGTCGGTGAACGAAAAGGCATTTGTCGTCTTTCGGCGCGTTCAGCAAGGCGTTTCGGGGAGCATACCCGGAGGCGGCACTTCAATGCGTCACCCCGAGCGATTACGTCACATGCCTGCTGCCCCGCGGCAGTTTGGTTTCGTTCGCACAGTAATCTCCGCGGCAGATTCCGCGGCAGATTGCGTCATGTAGCATTTTGTTACGCACGGGGTGAACGGAATATGATATAATACGCACCAACAGATGAGAAACCGTTTCGCCATTCGAATTATTATTACACGGCCTGGTGGTCTAACGCCAGCCGCGTGTTCCGTCGCCTGAAGACAGGCAGGGCGAAACCGAAGGGCAGGACGCAGACCACCGGAAGACCGGTGGTCTGCGTTTTTTCTACACAACGGAAATTCAGTCAAAAAGGAAAGGCAAGAGAAGATGAACGAACTACTCAGGGGCATGGCCGCGCGTATCAAGGAACTGCGCGAGATCGGCGGCAAGTCGCCGTCGGAGATGGCCCGCCTGACCGGCGTGGACGAGCGGGACTACCTCGCGATCGAGGCGGGGACGATGGACCCCCCGTTCACCTTCCTGCACAAGTGCTCGCTGGCGTTCGGCGTGGACATCAACGCGCTTCTCGAGGGCCACACCGCGAAGCTCTCGCACTTCCAGGTCTGCCGCGCCGGACAGGGCCCGGTGACCGTGAACGAGCGCGGCATCCTCATCCGCAACATGGCAGCGATGTTCAAGGGCCGGCTCGCCACGCCGTACTACGTGACCTACGACTACGACGAGCGCCAGCAGCGCGCGCCGATCCACACCACCACCCACGCCGGACAGGAGTTCGACTTCGTGGTCTCCGGCTCGATGCGGGTGAAGGTGGGCGACCACGAGGAGACGCTCAAGGAGGGCGACTCGATCTTCTACAAGTCCTCGACGCCCCACGGCATGGTGGCGGTCGGCGGCAAGAGCTGCTCCTTCATCGCGATGATCATGGCCGGCGACGCCGAGGAGCAGGCGCAGACGATGGTCAGGATGCGCCGCCGCAAGCCGAACGAGCCGCTCCTGGCCGAGAAGTTCGTCAAGTGCGAGGAGGACGGCGACGGCAAGCTCGTCCACATCCGCTACGAGCACGACGACGAGTTCAACTTCGCGTTCGACATCGTGGACGAGATCGCGAAGAAGGACCCGAACCGCCTGGCGATGCTGCACGTCTCGGCGCACATGCGCGAGCGGCGCTTCACCTTCAAGGACATGATGGAGCAGTCCAACCGCGTCGCCAACTACATGAAGTCGCTCGGGATCGGCAAGGGCGACAAGGTGATGCTGATCCTGAAGCGCCACTTCCAGTTCTGGCCGACGATGCTCGCCTGCCACAAGCTCGGCGCGGTGGCGATTCCCGCGACGAGCCAGCTCAAGGCGCACGACCTCACCTACCGGTTCAAGGCGGGCGACGTGAAGGCGATTTTCTGCACCGGCGACGGCGACGTCGCGATCGAGGCGGACGCCGCGGAGAAGGAGATCGGCGCGAAGCTCGTCAAGGTGCTCGTCTACGGCAAGCGCGAGGGCTGGCATGACTACAACGCCGAGGTGCCGGGCTTCTCCGACGTCTTCGAGCGGACGGCGGACTCGCCGCGCGGCAGCGACCCGATGCTCATGTTCTTCACCAGTGGCACCACCGGCTACCCGAAGATGGCGCTTCACAGCTGCAAGTACGCGCTGGGGCACTTCGTGACCGCGAAGTACTGGCATCTCGTGGAGCGCGACGGGCTCCACTTCACCATCTCCGAGACCGGCTGGGGCAAGGCGCTCTGGGGCAAGTTTTACGGGCAGTGGCTCTGCGAGGGCGCGGTCTTCACCTACGACTTCGAGCGCTTCGACGCCGAGAAGGTGCTGCCGATGTTCGAGAAGTACAACATCACGACGTTCTGCGCGCCGCCGACCATCTACCGCATGCTGATCAAGGAGGACATCTCGAAGTACGACTTCACCTCCGTCCGGCACGCGACCACCGCCGGCGAGGCGCTGAACCCGGAGGTGTGGACCCAGTTCGAGCGCGCGACGGGGCTGGAGATCGCGGAGGGCTTCGGCCAGACCGAGACCACGCTCTCGCTCGCCAACTTGCTCGGCGACGAGCTCGAGCCCGGCTCGATGGGCAAGCCGGTGCCGGACTACGGAGTCGACCTCGTCGACGCAGACGGCAACCCGGTGCCTCCTGGCGAGAACGGCGAGATCGTCGTCCGCACCGACCGGAAGAACCCGCATCCCGGCATCTTCCTCGGCTACTACAAGGACGAGGAGAAGACCGACGAGGTCTGGCGCGGCGGCTTCTACCACACCGGCGACCTGGCGTGGAAGGATGAGAACGGATATTACCACTACGTCGGCCGCGCCGACGACGTCATCAAGTCGTCCGGCTACCGCATCGGCCCGGCGGAGATCGAGAACGTCATCATGGAGCTGCCGTTCGTCCTCGAGTGCGGCGTTTCCGCCGCGCCCGACCCGGTGCGCGGACAGGTGGTGAAGGCGTCGATCGTGCTGGTGAAGGGCGTGCAGGGCACCGACACCCTCAAGCAGGAGGTGCAGCGGTACGTCAAGGAGCACACCGCCCCCTACAAGTATCCGCGCATCGTGGTCTTCAAGGACGAGCTCCCCAAGACCATCTCGGGCAAGATCCAGCGCAACCTGCTGTAGAGCGCCGCGGCGGTTTATGATATAATACGCGACGTGAGACATAGCAACACCATGCGCGCTACTGCGCCGTTCGCCGTTTCCGCCGCGTCGGCGGAGGCTGGGCATGGCATGAACGCAGGCTCATAAAAACAATGAAACCATCTACGCGAAAAGCCATAATGTCCTTCCGGTGCGGGAACATGGTGAAGGTCGCGGTAATCATAGTGCCGTGGCTTTGTGCAGTGGCGTTGCCGGCGCAGTGCCTTGACGGGTTCATTTTGAGCTTCGGGAGGTGTTGCTTCTTTGAGTTTGTGATGATGCCGTTCGGCAATATCGCGTTGTTGGGACTGTTCGCCAGCGCTCATGGGCTGATGTCGTGGTCCAACGCCTTGTTTGCCTTCGCAGGGATAGTGGCGCCAGTCGCGTTTGCGTTGCTGTTTGCCTCGTGTTGGCGGAGCTGGCGGTTCGTCCTTGTTTGGCTTGGATACGTCTTGTTGGTTGCGTGGGATGCGGTGCTCGCCTCATACATAGCGGTGCTGATGGCCGACGGAGGGTTCGCGCGATGAAAAAGCCGGCGAAGGTGATACTTGGAGCTTTTTCGGTTTTTGTGATTGCGTGGGCTGCGCTGTCGGCGTATTTCACCGTCGCCGGACTCGATTTGCGGGACGACAGCTTCCGCGAATATTCGCCGGACGGCGACGACCACGACCGTGTTCGCGCCTTGCCGCCGGAGAAGAACGCCCTGACGCACCTGAAGTGGCTGGAAGAAAACATGCCGACCAATACGACTCTGACATTCTCAAACTACCAACTAAAGCGCGCATATCTGGATGGCACGACAAACCGTCTGGCGCTTGCTGGCGCGGCGCAGGAACTCATCGCGGCGGAATCCAACACGTTCGCATGCGCTGCCCGTCTGCTCGACTGCGAGGCTCTTGATGTTCCGCGTTTCGAGACGGCCCCGGTCTGGCACTTGACTCGCATCTTAAACATGAGCAGGGTCAAGGCCGTCTTCGAAGCTTCGCAAGGCGACGTCGACAAAGGGCGTCAAACTCTGATGGGCGTGGTCAAGATCGGCGTCATGGTGATGGATAATGAATCGCATCTGGCCGGAATTTCGCAGTTGGTCGGATATCAAATTGCGGTGAGTGCGCTCGATACGGCGTCACAACCGCTGTTTGTCAACGGCGACGAGGAATGGCGCGGCAGCCTGCGCCAGCATTACCGAGACCTGCTTGCAGACGACGTTGACCATGTTCGCCTTGAAGCGCAGAGGAGTCCGGGCGAATATTGGCAGCTCTTTGGCGAAGTCTGTTCTACGAATCGCGCAATGGTGCTGGGGCTCGCGCTGGCTTGCGGACGTGCGCCGAGGACGAACGTTCTGCTCCAAGAGGGGATTGGTGATGTCAAAGCGTTTTCGTGGCTGAAGTGGAAGGGACTGGAGAGACGCTTCCTTACTGTGTTCTTGACCGCGTTTCCTGGGTATGTCCAGTATTCGCTCCAGCCGAATCGCTGCATTGCCGTGCACCGCAAGGCGTGCGAGCGCTTATGCCGGAAAGTCGGCGAGCCCTACGATGTCGAATATGCGGGAAAATCCGATTTCGGACAGGGAGACGGCGGTCCCCGCGACTTCAATCCGCTGCACCGCAATTGGCTTGGCGAAATCACGATGGCGAGGACATTATGCCGCGACGCTTACCGGTTGCTGTTCCGGCACAGGTTTGAAGTAAATGCGCGCATCGTGGCAAGCGCCTGCCAGTCGCACAAGGCGAAGCATGGCGCATTCCCTGCAAGGCTTGATGATCTCGTGCCAGAGTTCCTCCCGGAAATCCCCCGCGATCCACACGACGGCGAACCGCTTCGCTACAACAGCGAGAAGCTGTATCTGTGGACGCCAGGCGAGAGTCTTTCCTTTGACGGCAAAGTGAAGCTCTCGCGCAACGGGAAGCCGATAACGGACTATCCCGTGTACCGCTGCGTTTTCTTCATCCCCGACGCCAACTAGAAGAACAAGCCCACCTCTGCGCCGACTTCCACGGTCCCCTGACCCAGAGAGCACACTTCCGCGGCGGATTGCGCGGCAGTTGATTTCGTCCGCGCCGTGATCTCATTGCCGCGAAATTTGGTATAATACACGTCGCGAGATAGCCATTTCCGGGGTGGCGGATGCCGACGCGATCCGGGCGCGAATCCTCACGATCCGCGGCGTGCAGGTCATGCTCGACCGCGACCTGGCGGAGCTGTATGGGGTTGAAGTGGGGCAACTCAATCGACAGGTGAAGCGGAATCTTGAGCGCTTCCCCGACGATTTCATGTTTCAAGTAAGCCGCGAGGAATGTTCAAGATGCCAAATTGGCACCTTGAACGGTGGCCGTGGCAGCAACATAAAGTATCTTCCACACGCTTTCACCGAAAACGGAGTGGCGATGTTAAGCGGCATATTGCGTTCTTCGCGGGCGATAGCGGCTAACATTCAGATTATGCGGGCGTTCAACGCCATGCGCAAGGCCCTCGCGTCCCTCGCGCCGCTTCTCGCAAGGATTGAGGCGACAGATCGGCGGCAAATCGCAGACCAGGCGAAGAACGACGCCAACCAGGCGCGCAACGAGGAGCGGTTCAAGCTGATCCTGGACGCGATGCAGGACAAGAAGTTCCCTCCGCAGAAGGTGTTCTACGACGGCCAGATATACGACGCCTTCGAGCAGATGAAGCGGTTCGTGCGCATGGCGCGGCGCGAGCTGGTCATCATCGACCCGTACTTCGCGGACTGCGTCCTGCCGCTCGTCGCGCAGAAGCGGCAGGGCGTGTCGGTCCTCGTGGTGCGGAACTCGCGGAGCAGGCTGCTCCACGGCGTCGACGTGGATCGGTTCAACGCGCAGTACGGCGACTCGCTCACGGTCAGGGTGTCGGACAGGTTCCACGACCGATTCCTCATCATCGACAGGGCGACGCTCATCCACGTCGGCGCGTCGCTGAACCACCTCGGCAGGAAGTGCTTCGCGTTCTCGTCGCTCGACAAGTCCAACATCCCGGACATCCTGGCCAAGCTCTGAACGCGCG
>CACXRO010000007.1 GCA_902770045.1 uncultured bacterium | reverse complement strand
GATCAAGGGGTGGCTGAAGGACAACATCCCCGCGCTCTACCTCAGGTACACGGCGGTGATGCGCTACAAGGCCGCGGCGAAGAAGTTCCGGCAGATCGCGGGGCTCGTCGACCCGACGCCGGTCACGGCGGCGGTGCCGGAGCCAGGGCGCGGCGGCGGAAAGCTGGCCGGGCGGACGCGGAAGGCCGCGGACGGGGCGAAGTGGCAGACGCCGGAGGCCGAGGTCGTAAGGGCGGCGGCGATATGGCGGGAGGTGTCGGACTCGGCGGGGAAAAGCGCGACGGCGCTCATCGCGAGGATCGACGCGCTGGTCGACCCGGAGGCGGTGGAGGACGCGAACATGCTGCGGGAATGGAGGGAGAGGTACGAGCGTGAGATTACGGTGCGGACGAAATCGCGGTGGTGGCGGAGGCTGATGCAATGGACGGGGAAAAGAGGTTTGGGAGGAAAATGGAAGAGAGACGGGGAAGGAGTCGATGGCGGGGATGATGGTTCAGGAGATAAATGCGAGGCCAAGGGAGCAGGATAGGCTCGGCCAAGGGGGCCTAGTAGTCATATACCGGCACGTTGAGATAAGTGACGCCGCATCCCATGATATACCACATGCCATGGCGACGCCGCAATTTGGTATAATACGCACTCCATGCAGAGGACAGAGAGAGACGCGGCCGCCGCCCAGGCGGACAGGCCCGACCACAACCGCCAGCGCAAGGCGGCTGTCATCAACGACTTCACCAGCTTCGGGCGCTGCTCGCTCGCGGTCACGATCCCCATCCTCTCCGCGATGAAGGTGCAGTGCTGCCCCGTGCCCACCGCCTTCTTCACCAACCATACCGGCTTCGAGTCGTTTTCGTGGACCGACAACACCGCCAGCCTCGACGACTACATCCGCGAGTGGAAGCGCCTCGGCCTCAGGTTCGACGCCATCCAGTCCGGCTTCCTCGGCTCGCGCGAGCAGGTGGACTTCGTCAAGCGCTTCATCGCCGCCTTCCGCGACGAGCGGACCGTCGTCTGCGTCGACCCGGTGATGGGCGACTACGGCCGCCTCTACGCCACCTACGACGACGCGCTCGCCGAGTCGATGCGCAGCTTCCTCGACGTCGCCGACGTCCTCACGCCCAACCTGACCGAGGCGTGCATCCTCGCCGACGAGCCATACCGCACCGATTTTTCCGACGCCGAGCTGGAGTCGATCTGCCGCCGCCTCGCCGAACGCGGCGCCGGCCGCGTCGTCGTCTCCGGCATTCCACGCGGCGAAACGCTCGTGAACTTCGTCTACGTCTCGGGCCGCGCGCCCGTCCTCTGCGCGGAGCGGAAGATCGGCGGCGACCGCAGCGGCACCGGGGACGTATTCGCCTCGGTGATCCTGGCGGACGCGGTGAACGGCGTCGACTTCGCCGAGTCCGTCCGCCGCGCCAGCGCCTTCACCGCGAGCGCGGTGCGCCGCTCGGTGGAGCTGGGGCTGCCGGAGAAGGACGGCCTCGCGATCGAGGAAGTCATTGGGGAGCTCGTGAAATGACCATCACCTACCAGGTCAAGTCGTCGGTCTACGTCAACCTCACCAACCGCTGTCCCTGCGCCTGCACCTTCTGCCTCCGGAACAACGCGAGCGGCGTCTACGGCTCCGGCTCGCTCTGGCTCGAGCGCGAGCCGACGCTCGACGAGGTGACCGCAAGCCTCGACGCGCAGGACTGGACGCGCTTCCGCGAAGTCGTCTTCTGCGGCTACGGCGAGCCCACCGAGAGGCTCGACGTGCTGCTCGCCGCCGCCGCGCACATGAAGGCGCGCGACCCCTCACTGCGCGTGAGGGTGAACACGAACGGGCTTTCCGACCTCGTCAACGGCCGCCCCACCGCCGCGCTCTTCGCAGGCAAGGTTGACTGCCTCTCCATCAGCCTCAACACCGATGACCCGGCCGAATACCTCGCCGTGTGCCGCCCGAAGTTCGGGGCCGACGCCTACCCCGCCATGCTCGCCTTCGCGCACGACGCGGCGCAATGCGTCCCGGAAGTGGTGATGACCGTCGTCGGCGAGCCTGTCACCGACGCGGCCAAGCAGGCGCGCTGCCGCGCCATCGCCGAAGGCCTCGGCGCCCGCCTCCGCGTCCGCCCCTGGGAAGGCTGACCCGTCTGCATTTTCTGTTCTTCAATGAATTTTGTGGAAGCATTGGAGGCGTAGTGTATGAAACTCCGATCCGTGCGCTCTCGCTAACGCTCCGCAGAATTGTAATGGCTTCTCGACTAACATTCATTAGCTACGGCCACGATGACCACTGATTTTATCTGCGGCTTCGCCGCAGGGGGTCTGGGGGATGTGCCCCCAGATATAAAACAGGTAATACAAAGAAATGAATTGTGGTTGTCAGACGCGAAGCAGTGAAGCGTTAGCGAGAACCCCAACCATCGGAGTTTAAAACCGCACTAACCGCCCTGCACCGACCTGACGGCGGCGTCGACAACATGGGAGGCGGTGATCGGCAGGACGTGCTCCATGCCCGGCACCCAGGTGAGCGACGCCTGCGGGAAGATTCGCTTCAGAAACTCGGCGTTGCCGCGGGCGACGATGCCGTCGCGCTCGCTCGCCACGACCGCCACCTTGAGCGCGGCAGCGCGCGGGTCGGCGGAAAAGTCCTCCAGCCGCCGCCGGAGGTCGACTCGGCGCAGGAACTCGAGCCCGCGGTCGAGGTTCGCGTCCGCATAGATCGGCGAGGGGTCGCGGGCGAAGACCATCCGGGTGCCGAGCCTCAGCGCCGCGAGGCGACGCTCGCCCATCCCCTTCCACACCACCTCGCCGCGCGGAAACTCCGCCGTGGGCTCGAGCCGCTCCTCCATCATCCGCACCGCGGCGGAGACAAGGACGATCCCCGCGACTTTGTCCGGGAAGTCCAGGAGCGTCTCGAGCGCGGACGAGCCGCCCATCGAAAAACCCACGAGCACCACGCGGTCGAAGCCGGCGATGACGCGCGCCGGCAGCCCGTCCAGCTGCTCGACGTAGCTGAACGTCCAGTCGCGACGGAAGCGCGTCAGCGCCCACGCCTCTGGACCGGCAGCCCAGCCGTTGAAGGCGAGCGTTCTCGTCGGACCGCGACCCATGTCCGTCGCGGCGTCAGCGGCCGGCGGCCGACTTCTCGCGGGCGCGGAAGTAGTCGATCGTCTTGGCGAGCCCTTCGGCGAGCGGCACCTTCGGCTCCCAGCCGAGCAGCTCCTTGGCGAGCGAGATGTCGGGGCGCCGCCGCCTGGGGTCGTCGGCGGGGAGCGGACGGCTCACCAGCTTCGACTTCGACTCCGGAATCAGCTTCAGCGTCTCCTCGGCAAGCTGGCGGACCGTGTACTCGCCCGGGTTGCCGGTGTTGATGACCGGCGCGCCGAGATTCTTCGCGGCGAAGAAGGCGTCCACCTTCCCCCGCGGCAGCTCCATGTAGCGGCGCATTGCCTCGACGAGGTCGTCGCAGTACTGGAACGAGCGCGTCTGCGAGCCGTCGCCGTAGATGGTGATGTCCTCGTTGCGCAGCGCCTGGAGGATGAAGTTGGAGATCACCCTGCCGTCCTCCGGGTGCATGTTGGGCCCGTAGGTGTTGAAGATCCTCACCAGCCTCACGTCCACCCCGTGCGCACGGCGGTAGTCGGCCGCAAGCGTCTCGGCGCAGCGCTTGCCCTCGTCGTAGCAGCTGCGCACGCCGATGGTGTTCACGTTGCCCCAGTAGGACTCGACCTGCGGATGGACGAGCGGATCGCCGTAGACCTCGCTCGTCGAGGTGTGCAGCACCTTCGCCTTGGTCTTGAGCGCGAGGTCGAGCATATTCATCATGCCCAGGACGGAGCTCTTGAGCGTCTCGACCGGGTTGTGCTGGTAGTGCACCGGGCTCGCCGGGCAGGCGAGGTTGTAGATTTCGTCGAACTGTCCCCAGAACGGCTGGGTGACGTCGTGCAGCACGAAGGAGAACCGCGGGTTGCCGAGGAGCGGATAGATGTTCTCCTTGGTGCCGGTGAAGAGGTTGTCGACCGCCGTCACCTCGTAGCCGTCGGCGAGCAGCCTCGCCGAGAGGTGGCTGCCGAGGAACCCGGCGCCGCCGGTTACCAGCGCCTTCTTCATGCGTGGATCCTTTCGTTCGCCGCGGCGACCTTGGCCTTGAGCGTCTCCTTGTGGGCGCGGAACCTCTCGCGCAGCGCGGGGTCGGCGGTGCCGAGGATCTGCACCGCGAGGAGCGCCGCGTTGACCGGTCCCGCCGAGCCCACGGCTACCGTCGCCACCGGGACGCCCGAAGGCATCTGCACCGTGGCGTAGAGCGCGTCGAGGCCGTTGAGCGCCCCGCCCGCCACCGGCACGCCGACGACCGGCAGCACCGTGCCCGCCGCAAGGACGCCTGCGAGATGCGCCGCGCCGCCGGCGCAGGCGATGATCACCTTGATCCCGCGCGCCTCCGCGCCCTTGGAGTAGGCGATCGCCTCCTCCGGCGTGCGGTGCGCCGAGATGACGCGCGTCTCGTAGGGGACGCCGAACGACTCCAGGGTGGCGCAGCCCTTCTGCACCAGCGGCCAGTCCGAATCGGACCCCATCACCACGCCTACCATAGGTTTGTTGTCGCTCATGACTCCCTTGCCTCCTTGTCTTTCTCCGATTTGTCGACGACCGCGCAGATGCAGCAGTCGCTCCAGACGTTCTCGGCCGTCTCGATCATGTCGATGATGGTGTAGATCGGCAGGATCACCCCGAGGATCATCAGGTTGCCGCCGACCCCGGCCATCAGCGAGAGCGTCAGGAAGTAGCAGCCCATCGGCACGCCGGCGTTGCCGATCGCGCAGACGGTGGCGATGAGGCACCACGCGAGCATCGTCGGCAGCGTGAGCGCGATGCCGCACTCCGGCGAGCTGCGGATGACAAAGAGCGAGGTGACGAGGATGAACGCGGCGCAGCCGTTCATGTTGATCGTGCAGCAGAGCGGCAGGATGAAGCGCGCGATCCACGGCTTCGCCTTCATGTTCTTCTCCGCCGTGGCGACGGTGACCGGCAGCGTCGCCGCGGACGACTTGGTGAAGAGCGCCATCAGGAGCGCCGGAGTCATCTGTCGCATCACCTTGTAGCCGTTGACCCCGCGCAGGTAGCAGAAGAGCGGCAGCACCACGAAGAACTGGATCACGTTGCCGCCGATCACCACCAGGACGTACTTGCCGATCGAGTCGGCCACCACGCCGGCCGACATCTGGGCGGACAGCTGGGCGGCGAACGCCACGATGCCGACCGGCAGCGCCCAGATGAGGCCCTTGATGAGACCGAAGAACACCTCCTGCAGCCCCAGAACGGCGCGGTGGAGCGCCTTCACGTTCTCGCTCTTCTTGCCGAGCACGGCGATGGCGACGCCCATGCCGGCGGCGATCAGCACGATCGAGAGGACGTTGCCGGAGAGGAACGGGTTGACCAGGTTGTTCGGTATCGCGCCGAGGATGTGCCCGTAGACCGTGTCCGGCGCGGCGGCGAGGCTCTTCACCTTCTCCGCCGCGTCGGCGCCAACCGCCGAGATCGCGTCGGGCGAGAGCGCCCCGGGGTCGATCGCGAGGAAGAGCCCGAGCCCCACGAGCGCCGCGATGAACGACGTGAGGCAGGTGCATGCAAACGTCTTCGCGAACACCTTGCCCATCGCGTTGCCGTCGCCAAGCGAGGCCATCGCGGTGAGAATCGCGAGCGCGACCGTCGGAATGGCGACGAACTGGAACGCGCGCGTGTAGGCCGACGCCACGAAGTCCATGAACCGGTCGAGCGGGGCGCAGCCGAGCATGCCGAGTCCCGCGCCCACCACGAGCGCCACCGTCCAGATAATAGCCTGCTTTGCCTTCATTGGCGTTTTTCCCTTTCGTTGTACTGGCTGAAAAAACTACTTCGCGCGGAAGCGGTCCTCCACCGCCTTCTCCGCGCGCCATTCGCCGGCGAGTGCCGCGCCCCGCCCGCCGTCCTTGCCGATGTCGAGCGTGAAGTAGCTCTCGAACGCCTGCTCGCCGTTGAGCCCCTTGAGCGAGAACGAGACCTTCTTCTCGTCAATCGGCACGCGCCCCACCAGCTCCACGCCGCGCCCGCGGTAGAGGTTGCGCAGCAGCCGCGGATACGCCTCGGCGCGCGAGTCGGAGGCGAAGACGAGCCTGAGGTCGCTCAGCACCGGGTCGCGGAAGCGCTCCGAAAGCGCCTCCAACCCCTCGCCGGCGCGGAAGCGCGAGCCCTCGAAGACGAAGCTCTCGCCGCGGTTGCCGCGGGTGAGGACGTCGATGAGCTCGCGGTTGGCCGACTCCTTCACGCCGTACATGTAGACGCTCACCAGCCCGTCGTTGAGCGCGGTGAAGCGCGAGAGGATCGAGGCGGTGTCGCTCACGCCGGCGTTGGCGTCGCCGTCGGTGACGACGAGCGCGACGAGCGGGCGCTTCGGGTCGCGCGGCAGGGTGAGCACCGAGGAGATGGTGCGGAAGACGTCGGTGCGGCCGTATGGCGCGACGCCGTTGAGCCAGCGGTCGGCGGCGTCGAAAGTCGCGGTGTTGAAGTCCTGCCAGGACTTGAACGCGTAGGAGTAGCGGTCGCGGAAGGCGACGAGGTTGAAGCGGTCGCCGGTGTTGGCGGCCGAGCGCAGGATCCGCTTCGCCGCGCCGCGGATGGAGCCCATGCGGTCCTTGCCGATCGAGCCGGACGCGTCGATCAGCACCACGAGGTCCTTCGGCACCGTCTCCAGCGACTCGGACGGATCGAGCTTCACCTTGAAGTAGCGCCAGCCGCCGTCGACGCCGCTCTCCGCCGATGCCCTGACGACGGAGTCCATCTCCTTCGCGTCCTCGGCGTCGACGAGCGAACGCACGGCCTCCTTCTCCTTCTCCACCACCGCCTCGTCCACCTTCGGCATCACCGCGTCTGAGGCGTCCTCGCCGGATTCGGCGCCTTCGTCCTTCTCGCCGACGTCGATCTTCGCGACGGCGCCAGGCGCCACGACGGCGGCGGACGAAAAGACCGGCGCCTCGAACACCGGCGCAGGCGGCAGCGCCACGCCCAGCGACGACGGCGCCGGCGCTTCTGCCGCGGGCGCGAGCTTCGGGCTCTCCATCGCCATCTTCGGCGGCGCGGCGGGAGCGGAGAAGTCGTCTTCCGCCGCGGCCTCGGGCAGCTCGCGGGAGCCCTCGGGAACGGTGCGGACGAGCACCTCGGGCGGCAGCTCGGGCTTCGGCACGGCGATGCGCTCGCCCTCGGACGGCGCCGCGGCCTCCGCCGCCGGCAGCGAAGCCGTGGCCTCGGCGGCCTCGGGCGCGGACTTCTCCGCGGCGAGGTCCTCCACCGTCTCGAACCGCACCGGCTCCGGCGGCGCCTCGGCCTTGACGACCCGCATCGGGCCGCGCCTGGCCACCCGGCGCTGGATCGTCGAATGGGTCATCACCTGCGGACGCACCCAGAACATGAGCCCGGCGTGAAGCGCCGCGGAAATAATCAGCGCGGCGATTATGATGTCCAGCGAAAAACCGCCGCCCTTCACTGTTCCTCCTCCAGATTGGACTTGAGGATCTCCTCGGCCCGCTTCGAGAACTGCGAGTTTTCGAAAAGCGTGGTCACCACCGTCGCGTAGCCGCGGGCCTTCTCGACGTCCCGCCGCTGGAGCGCGGCCTCGGCGAGCGCGAGGTACGCCTCGGCGCGCGCGGACTGGTCCTTGGCGTTCAGCTCCACCGCGCGCTTCAGCGCCTCCTCGGCCTTGACCGGATCGCCGCCGCGCGATTCGAGCACCCCGAGCCGCAGCGCCACCCTGGCGAGCGACTCGGTGGAGCACTTCTCCTCCATCGCCTTCGAATAGGCGTAGACCGCGGCACCGTACGCGCCTGCCGCCTCCTCCACCGAGCCGAGCAGCGCGTAGCCGGCCTGACGCCACTCGGCGGAGTCGCTCTTCACCAGCGACTGCGCGCAGAGCTTCGCCTCCTCGCCGCCCAGGAGCTTGCCCACCGACAAAGTCTTCGCCGCGCCCATACGCTCGAGCGCGCCCTGGCTGATCAGCTCCTTGTACGCCGCCTTGGCCTCTTCGGTGCGACCGGCGTTGAAGTCCGCGTCGGCGATCATCAGCCGCGCCTCGCGCGACTCGTCGAGCGGCAGCCCCGCCTTGACCGCGTCCTTCAGCAGCGCCACCCCCTCGGCCGCGTGGCCGGACCTCACGGACGCCACGCCGCGCCAGTAGAGCGCCAGCGCGCGCCTCTCGCCGTCGATTCCGGACGCAAGCGCCTCGGCGAGCGAAAGCTCCGCCGCCGCCCACTGCTCGCGCCGGAGAAGCGACATTGCCCGCCGGTACATCGCCTCCGCCGCGTCGCCCCTGCCGGGAAAGTCCTTCGCCACCGACGCGTACTCCGCCTCGGCCTTCTCCGCCTCGCCGGCGAGCTCCAGCGCCCACGCACAGCGGAGCCGGTCGAACGCGACCGCGCCCTTGCCGAAGGCGACGGCGCGCTTCGCCGCGTCGAGCGCCTTCGCCTTGTCGCCGGACTTCGCCGCGGCGTCGAACTCCATCCTCGCGCGCTCCAGCTCGAGCGCGTCGCGGTGGCGTCCCTGCGGGAAATCCTCGAGATACTTCCGCGCCAGCTTAAGCGCCTCGTCGCGGTTGCCCATGCGCTCGTTGGCGGTGGACTTCACGAAGACGAGGGTATCGTCCTTGTCGTCGGTGCAGCAGGCGAGCGCGGCGGCGTAGTGCCCGCCCATGAGCTCGCTCAGCGCGACGAGCCGCCGCACCTCCGGCAGGCGCGCGTCGCCGGGATGCAGCTTCTGGTAGCGCTTCAGCAGCGCGGCGCTTTCGCCGTACTTCGCCTCGCGGTAGCTGTGCACCGCGGCGAGGTAGAGCGCGTCCTTCGCGAGCGCGGCGTCCTTGCCGTAGACGACCTCCATCAGCTCCGCGAGCCCGCGGCGGCGCACCACGGCGTCGGCGCTCTCCAGCGCGGCGGAGGCGTGGTAGAACGAGGCGTAGGCGGCGTAGCGCCCCTTCGGGTCGAGCTTGCGGCAGCGTTCGTAGAGCGCGGCGTCGTTGGACATCCTCGCGAGGTGGAAGAGCGCCTCGGCGCGGAGCGACGGATCGGCGTCGTCGCGGTCGAGCATCCTGAGCTCCTTGCGCCGCTCCTCGCCCTCGCAGACGAGCGCGCGCATAAGCCGCACGCGGTCGGCGAGCCGGTGGGCGGCGAACTTGGCGAGGAAGGCGTCGGCGTCGGCGCGGACGGCCTTCGCGTCCTTCATCCCCTCGGACGCCGCCGCAAGCCGGTAGAGGACGTCGGCCTCGTCGACCCCCTTCTCGCCCCTGAGCGCCTGGTACTCGCGCCGCGCTGCCGCGTAGTCCCCGCGGTTGAAGAGCCGGTCGGCCATGGCGAGCCGGTCCGACGGCGCCACCGTGAGCGCCGCCAGCATCGTCGCAAAGACTATGGCGGGAAAAGTCATTTTTGCGTATTATACCATATTCGTGACGCGCGCTTCGCGCGAAGTGTCTCAGCAGCCAGTAACCAACAACCAGTGAACGAGGAAATTCATGTACGCATCGCGAACAAATCCGTGTGTTAAGAACTCAACTGCAAAATTGGCGGAGGGAGGGGGATTCGAACCCCCGATACGAAGATTAGTCCGTATGACGATTTAGCAAACCGTTGCCTTCAGCCACTCGGCCATCCCTCCTGCACCGGGCCCCGAAGAGACTCGGGGCCGTGAATTGTGCGTAGTATATCAAATCTTCTGGATACCGTCAACGAAGACGGCCGACGGCTTCCAGCTCCGCGGGTTGATCACCACGAGATCGGCGACATACCCCTTCTCGACCTTGCCGAGGTCCTTGCCCCAGCCAAGCTCGATCGCCTGGTTCCAGGAGGTGCAGCGGACGAGGTCCTTGAGCGGGATGCCGGTGACGTCGTGGACGTTCTTGAGCCCCATCCCCATCCAGAGCGTGGACCCGGCGAGGTTGCCGCCCTCGACGAGGCGCGCCTCGCCGTTCTTGAGCAGCACCTTGAGCCCGCCCATCTCGAACGCGTAGCCGTCCTTGCAGTGCGAGCAGCGGAGCGAGTCGGTGATCATCTGGATGTGCTCGAGGCTGCGGCGGGTGAAGATGAGCCGGAGCATGTCGGGGCAGAGGTGGATCTTGTCGCAGATGACCTCGGTGTTGAGGTCCTCGACCAGGAACCCGGCGCCGACCATGCCGATCTCGCGGTGGTGGAGCGGGGTCATCTGGTTGCAGAAGTGGGTCATGTGCCTGAGGCCGTTCCTGTAAGCCGGCTTGAGGTCGGCGAACTTGGCGCCGGTGTGCCCGCAGCTCGGCACCACGCCGGCCTTGAAGCACTCCTTGGCGAACTTGGCGCCGCCCTCGGACTCGACCGCGTAGGAGATGAGCTTCACCGGGTAGACCTTGGCGATCGCCTTGACCTCCTTGATGTCGGGCTTGCGCACGTACTTCGGGTTCTGGGCGCCGCAGCACTTGACGTTGATGAACGGCCCCTCGAGGTGGATGGCCGGCACCTTCGCGTAGGGCATGCCCGCATCGGCGTACTTCTTGGCGTTCTTCGCGGCCTTGACGAGCTCGCCGTGCGAGACGGTGAGCGTGGTGGGGAGAACGGTCGTCACGCCCTCCTGGAGCTTCGCCCTGGCGAACTCGAAGACGGCCTTCTCGTCCGCGTCGCAGAAGTCGTAGCCGAGCGCGCCGTGGGTATGGACGTCGATGAAGCCGGGCATCAGGTACTGCCCGCGCACGTCGACGACGGTGTTGTTCTTGTCCGCCTTCGCGGACGCGGGGCCCTTCCTGACGGACTTGATCCGCCCGTCCTCGACGACGACGACCGCGTTCTCGAGGTCGACACCGGGGGAGACGACGTGGGCATTGACGATGGTGGTCTTCATTTTTCGCTGTCCTTTCTTGTTTCGCTTATTGGCTGGATCGGCTCTTCGCCGAAGGTGAAGCGGGAAATGGCGACGCCGGTCGGGGCGAGCAGGCGGCGCACGACGTTGAGGCGCTCGTCGCTCAGTTCGCAGGCGATCACGAAGGTATCGGCGTTGAGCCGGTTGATGATGTCCGGCGCCTGGGCGAGCGTGCCCCAGACCCGGAGCCCGCCGATGTAGTGCCCGCGCAGGAGGATATCGTCGTCGACGATGCCGACGATGATGCGGTTGTTCTCGGCGGTGCGGCGCACGAGCTCGCGGCGGAAGGCGCGGTAGCGGAGGCCCGAGCCGTATACGAGCACCCGCGAGACGTCCTTGCGGGCGACGAGCCGGCCGCAGTCGAGCGCGTAGAAGAAGTCCCGCGCCAGCATGCGCACCACGCGGACGGAGAGCGTGCCGAGGAAGGTGAGCAGCGCGTATCCGGACGCGAAGGCGAAGAGCATGTCGCCGTCGGCCCCGGGCGCGATGTAGTAGACCGCAACCGACCCCGCGAGCGAGCCGCCGGCGCAGGCGAGGAAGAGCCGCGCGTAGTTGGACGGCATCGCGCGCGACCAGACGGTGACGTAGGTGCGCATGAACACGAGCGCGGCGAACGAGGCGGCGACGGTGATCGGCAGCGCCACGCGGACGTGGGCGAGCGTGTGCGGCAGCTGGAGCGCGTAGTTGAGGACCACGAACGAGACGACGAGCACGCAGATGTCGGCGGCGAGGTAGAACGGCACCGCGAACCTGGCGCGGCGGCGGCGGCTCGCCGAGTCGCGCGCATGGGCGGCTCGGCTCAGCAGCATTCCGGCGTCGAAGAACTCCACGCGCGCCATGTCGCGGAAGACGATCACCGTGGCCGCGGCGAAGGCGGCGAGCCAGAGCCCGGCCGCGCGCGAGCGGAGCGAGGCCGCCACCAGCCCGACCGCCACCAGGAAGATGGCGATCGCGTAGAGCGTCCACGCCGCCTTGCGCTGGTTCAGCCCCATCGCCCGGAGGATTCGGTGGTGGATGTGGTCGGAGTCCGCCGAGGTTACGCCGGCCGCGAGCCGCGAGACCGGATTCCGCAGGAGCATCCGCCGCAGCGCGCGGCGCAGGATGGCGAGCGAGGTGTCGAAGATCGGCACCCCCATCGCCAGCAGCGGAACGCCGACCGAGACGAGCAGCGAGTTCTGCACGTGTGAGCAGAGCGGCAGCACCGCGATGATGTAGCCGATCAGCATCGAGCCGGAGTCGCCGAGGAACACGCTCGCGGGGTTGTAGTTGTAGCGCAGGAATCCGAGGAGCCCGCCGGCGACGGCGGCGTAGAGCGTGACCTGCGCGGTGCAGCGCACGAAGAAGAGCCCGCCCGCCATGCCGACCACCGCGATCAGCGCCAGCCCGCTCGCGAGCCCGTCCAGCCCGTCGATCAGGTTGAACGCGTTCATCGCCCCGACCACCCAGAAGACGGTGAGGACGCAGTCGACCGGCGCGGGGATTGACGGCCAGAGGTCGGTGAATCCGAGCCCCGCCCAGAGCCAGACCAGCAGTCCCACCACCAGCTGCCCGGCGAGCTTCGCGAGCGGCGGAAGCGACCACTTGTCGTCCGCAAGCCCGATCGCCATCGACAGCGCGGCAAGCGCCGAGAGCCGACAGAACACGTACGTAGGCACCGGGCCGAGCGGCTGGTGGCCGGAGAGGAGGAGAAAGAGCGAATAGGAGACGGCAATGCCGAAGAAGAGCGCCACGCCGCCGCCGCGCGGAACGGGCGTCCGGTTGATCCGGCGGCCGCCCGGCCGGTCGACCATCCCAAGCCGGCGGTTGACCCCGCGCACGATCGGGGTGAGGACCAGCGTCAGGACCAGCGCGCCGAGGAACGGCACTACGTAGGGCAGGATTCTCGCTGTCATTCGATCGCTCCTTTCAGCGCTGCGAGGAACTCGCCGAAGCCGTCTTCGCCGCAGCCCGAGGAATTGACGGTCAGCATCACCCAGCGGTCGATCCGCGAGCGCACCGAGCGGTCCCAGACGTCGGTCAGGATGCGCTCGACGTGGGAGGCGGTGCGGCGGCCGTCCTGGTTGAAGAAGGTGTAGGCGAAGCGCAGCGGCTCGGCCACCGAGCCGCGCTCGATCCGCATGAGCCGCCAGGGGACGCCGGCGAACTCAGCGCCGCGCGGATCGCGCATGAGGTAGCCCTGCGCCGGCAGGCAGAGCTCGGGACGGTGGATCGAGCTCTTGGTGCGCCCGCCGACGACCGCGGTCACCACGTGCCGCGCGCCGCCGGGCCCGAAGTAGACGCGCCGCAGGACGCGGGTGTCTGGCGGCAGCGCGCCGAGCTCGACGTCGGTCGCGGCGGAGTCCTCGGCGACGCAGCCGGCGACGTCGCCGAGCCGCACCACTGGATCAGCGGCGGCCTCCGGCGGCGGCAGCGAGGTCTGCGCGACCATCGTCGCGACCACCGCGGCGGCGGCGAGGGACGGGACCAGCAGGCGCGGGGCGCTCATTTCCGCCTCCTTCCGCGCAGCAGCTCGGCGCAGCCCACCATCATCGCGATGGCGACGAGGAAGACGACGTAGCCGGAGTAGTCGTGGTAGAAGCCGGTCGCGAAGGACGGCGAGCACCAGGTGCCGACGAGGCAGATCATCAGCACGCGCGCGATGTTGCCGACGACGGCGATCGGCACCGCGAGCGCGAAGAGCGCCGCGCGACGCCACCAGCCGCCGAGCGCGAAGTATCCGTAGCCGGCCGCGAGCGCGAGGAGCGCGAAGATCGACCGCAGCCCTGCGCACGGCGCGGCGACGTCGATCGCGAAGCCGCCGGATGTGGTGATCGTGGTGCCGACGCGCTCCACCCCGGCGCCGACGCCATGCAGGATCGCCGCGGCGACGGCGCTGGCCAGGAGCCGGAGGTGCACGGTCACGACGTCGAGGAAGGTCGCAAGCGGAATGCAGAAGAGCAGGAACGCCGCGGGGAACGCAAGCCGCGCGGCGGTGCGGCGGCCGTACATCGCCCAGGGCACCGCCACGAGCAGCGCGGCGAAGGCGGCGATCTCGAGCCGGATCTGCACCCCGCGGACGCCGAGGAAGCCCACGAAGAGCGCGGCGAGTGCCGCCGCAAGCCCGGCGAGGCTCGGCTCGCCGAGCGAGGCCATGAGCTCGCGGCGCTCGCGCCAGACCACGTAGGCTGAGAAGAGCGGCACGTACCAGCCGAAGGACATGTCCTCGAGCGGGTCGGAGAACACGAACGGCGCGTGCACGAAGATCAGCTCCCTGAAGCCGTAGACGAGCGCGAGGAGCGAAACGCCCAAAAGCGCCGCGCGCACCATGTTCTCGCCTTTCGTGGTCATCGCCGGATGTTCCCCCTATCCCCGCGGATGCGCGGCGGCGACGGCGTCCTTGAGCCGCTCCACCGAGACATGGGTGTAGATCTGCGTCGTCGAGAGTGACGCGTGGCCGAGCATCTCCTGGACGCTCCGAAGGTCCGCCCCGCCGTCCAGGAGGTGCGTGGCGAAGCTGTGCCTGAGCTTGTGCGGGGTCAGGTCGGTCGGCAGGCCCGCCTCGGCGAGGTAGCGCTTCATCGTCCGCTGCGCCTCGCGCGGCGAGAGCCTGGCGCCGCGGGCGGAGAGGAAGATCGGCGCGTCGCGCGCGACGAGCTCCGCGCCGCGGACGGCAAGCGCGTCCCTGAGCCGGCCGAGCGCCTGGCGGGCAGGCCCGCCCAGGATCACCAGCCGGTCCTTGGCCCCCTTTCCGGTCACCACCATCGTGCCGCGCTCGAGGTCGGCGTCGCCCCAGTCCGCGCCGGTCATCTCGCCGATGCGGCAGCCGGTGGAGTAGAGCGCCTCGAAGAGCGCGGCGTCGCGGAGCGCCGTCTCCTCGCCGACGATTCCGGCGGCGCGGTCCTTCGCCGGCTGCTCGAGGAACCTGGCCACCTCGGACGGCGAGAGCGTCTTCGGCAGGGCGTGGCTCGCCTTCGGCCCGCGCAGGTACGAAAACGGGTTCGCGGCCACCAGCCCCGCGCCCTGGAGGTAGCGGTAGAAGGTGCGCGCGGCGGCGAGCTTGCGGCGGACGGACGACGCCGCCTCGCCGGACTTCGAGAGCTCCAGCAGAAAAGCGCGGGCGCGCGCCTCGCCGAGCTCCGCCCACGGGAACGGCGGCTCCGCGGCCTCGCCCCAGGCCGAGGTCGCGAGCTGGCCGAGGTCCATCATGTAGCCTACGCGGGTGTTCGCGGAGGCGTTGCGCTCCGCGTGGAGGTGCTCCGAGAACCGCTGCGCGAGCGGATCGCCGGAGAGGAACCTATTCGGCGCCGTCGCCACCTTCCTTGTCCCCCTTGCCCTTCGACTCCAGCCCCAGCTTCTCCTTCTTCGCCTCGTAGTCGGGGATCTGGTCGCGGTAGGCCCTGATGATCCGCTTGAGCGCCGAGACCTGGCGGTCGGAGAGCACGTGGCGGCGCGCGTACTGCTCGGTGAGCGACTTGTAGAAGGTCCTGTCGTCGTACACCCGCTTGCCGAAGCGGGTGGGCGGACGGAACACCTTGACCGCCTTGAGCATCTCGAGCAGCTCGCTGGCGACGCCGTCGGCGGGCGAGGACACCGCGGCGTCGGCGAAGTCCGAGAGCCGCGCGCGGATCTCCGCCTCGTCGGGCCGGCCGGAGACCTTCTCGAGGATCGCGCGCGCGACCACCCAAAGCTGGCGCTGGGTGAGGCCGCGGCCGTGCACGGCCTGCTCGCGCACCGAGACGAGGAAGCGGTTGCTCTGCAGCTCGGGGATGCCGTCCATCTTCTCGAAGCAGTACTTCACCAGGTCCTGGTCGGCGAAGGACTGCATGGTCTTCTGCGGCGCCAGCGACGCGGCGGCGAGGCGCGCCTCGCAGTCCGGAATCTGGTCGTGGTACCAGGCGGCGACGCGTACGAGCGACTGCAGCTGGCGCATCGAGAGCGGCCGGGTGCCCTCCTCCGCCTGGGCCTTCACGCTCTCCACGAAGGCGCGGTCGTCGTAGACGCGCTTGCCCACCTTCTTCGCCGGCTTCCACTCCTTCACCTGCGCGAGCAGCGCGAAGACGGCGTCGAACTTCGCGCGGTCCGGCGGCGGCTCGGAGGCGTCGCTGATCTCCTTCAGCAGCCGCGCGTAGAAGCCGCTGAGCATGTCGTCCATCGCGACGCCCTTCTCCTCCACCTGGTCGAGCTCCGCCTCCATCTTGGCGGTGTAGCCCACGGAGAAGAGGTCGTCCATCTTCTTCACCAGCCAGTCGCACACCAGCTTGCCGCGCTCGAGCGGCACCAGCTTGCGCTTCTCGGTCTTCGCGTACTCGCGCAGCTTCAGGGTCTCGATCGTCGCCGCGTAGGTGGACGGACGCCCCACGCCGTTCTCCTCCAGCGCCTTGATGAGGCTCGCCTCGGAATAGTGCGCCGGTCCCTTGGTCTGCTTCTCCTCCGAGAGCCAGCGCACCGCCTGCAGCGGGTCGCCTGCCTTCACGTCGGGGAGGTACGCCACCTCGTCGCTGTCCTCGTCGTCCTCGCCGTCCTTCGTCTTCTTCTTCAGCGAGAGCTTGGTGACCTTGAGGAAGCCGTCGAACTCCACCACCGTCGCCGTGGCGGTGAAGAGGTAGGAGTGGGCGAGCGCGGGCTTGACCGCCTTGAGCGAGATCGAGCGCACCGTGGTGCGCGCGTCGGCCATCTGGGAGGCCACGAACCGCCGCCACACGAGGTCGTAGAGCTTCAGATCCTGGGCCTCGAGCCCGGACGCCTGCGGCGTCCGCGAGACGTCGGTCGGCCTGATCGCCTCGTGAGCCTCCTGCGCCTCGACGCCGCCCTTGGCCTTCGCGGCGTAGAAGTTCGGCTTCTCGGGATAGTACTCCGCGCCGTAGTTCGAGACGATGAACTCCTTCGCCGCGGCGCGCGCCTGCTGGGAGACGTTCACCGAGTCGGAGCGCATGTAGGTGATGAGGCCGTGCTCGTAGAGCGCCTGCGCGATCTTCATCGTCTTGCCCGGCGAGTAGCCGAGCACGCTCGAGGCCGCCTGCTGCAGGGTCGAGGTGGTGAACGGCGGCAGCGCGTGGCGCGCGCGCGGCTGGCACTTGACGTCCTCCACCGAGAGCGCCGCCCCGGCGAGGTCGAGCAGGATGCGGTTGGCCATGTCGCGGTCGCGCACTTCCGGCTTCTCGCCGTCGAGCCGCGCGAGCCGCGCCGCGAAGGTCTTCTCGTCGCCGTCCTTCTTCGCCTCCACGCCCATCAGGAAGTACGTCTCCGGCTTGAACGCGTCGATCTCGCGCTGGCGCTCCACCAGCAGCCTCAGCGCCACCGACTGCACCCGTCCCGCCGAGAGCGTGCGGTTGTTGGGGCAGTTGATGTTCTTCCACAGGAGCGGCGAGATCCGGTAGCCGACGAGCCGGTCGAGGATGCGCCGCGCCTGCTGCGCGTCCACGAGCGGCATGTCGATGTCGCGCGGCGACTCCACCGCCTTCTTCACCGCGCTCTTGGTGATCTCGTTGTAGGTGACGCGGAGGAACGGCTTGCCATCGGCGACGGGCGAGAGCACCTCGCGCAGGTGCCAGGCGATCGCCTCCCCCTCGCGGTCGGGATCGCTCGCGAGGTAGATCTCGTCGGCCTTCTTCGTGGCCGCCTTGAGCTCGGACACCACCTTCTCCTTGCCCTCCGAGACCACGTACCGCGGCTCGAAAGTCCACTTGCCGGGGCCTCGCTCCTCGATCTTGATCGCGCCGTTCTCCTTCGGCAGGTCGCGGATGTGGCCAACCGAGCTCTTGACCACGAACCCGTCGCCAAGGTACTTTCCTATCGTCTTCGCCTTCGCCGGCGACTCTACTATCAGCAGTTTCTTCGACATTTTTCTCCTGCGGGCCCTCCCGCGTTCCTTTTATTGGGGGGGAATGATACACCCGCCGCCGGATTTTGTCAAGAGCGCAAGTTCCCCGGGACCGAGGTCCCGCCACTCGCCTGGCTTCATGTCCGGCGGCAGAAAATACCCGCCGATCGCCACCCGCTTGAGCGAGAGCACCACCAGGTGCGCGAGCGAGCACATCTTGCGGATCTGGCGCTTCCGCCCCTCGCCGAGGACGAACTTGAGGACCGCGGTGTTGTCCCGCCGAAGCTCCACCACCTCGACCGGCACCGGGCGGATCACGTAGCCGTCGTCCATCTTCAGCGGCGAGCGCAGCGTGGCGAGCTTCTCCTCGCTCCAGCGCCCCGCCACCTTCACGATGTAGGTCTTCTCGTGGCCGAAGCGCGGGTGGGTGAGGCGGTTGACGAGCGCGCCGTCGTTGGACATCACCATCAGTCCCTCGGAGTCGCGGTCGAGCCGGCCCGCCGGCACCAGCCGCTCCGGGACGCGCACGAGGTCCGCCACCGTCCGCTCGCCGTTCGGGTCGCTCATCGTCGACACCACCCCGACCGGCTTGTAGAGCGCCACCGTCCGCGTCCGCTCCCTCGCGCCGACGCGGCGCCCGTGGACGCGCACCACCGCGCCCTCCGCCGGCCGCATCCCCGGCTCGCGCACGACGACGCCGTCGACCGTCACCGCGCCCGACTCCACCAGCTCCGCCGCGCCGCGCCGCGAGGCGACGCCGGCCCGCGCGATTATGTTCTGCAGCCTTTCTTCCATACCGCGCCCGTCAGCCCTCCAGCAACTTGCGCAGAAACGCGGCCTGGGCGGGGGCGGCGACGGCGTAGCCGTGCTCGTCGAGGCGCTCGCCTCCCTGCTCGAAAGTGGCCTTGCCGTCCTTGAACGCACCGGTCTCGGCGAGGTCGAGGCATCTGGCTCCGCCCTTCGCGCAGCGGGCCTTGACCGCGGCGACGACCGCGCCAAGCTCCTCGGCGGAGGCCGACGCGGCTGACAGCGGCGCGAAGACCGCGATCTTCGCGTTCGGAACGCGCTTGCGGATGCCGGACAGCACCTCTCCAAGCGCCTTGGATACCGCCTTCGGCTTGGCCGGGACGTCCTCCGGCTCGATCCACACCACGTAAAGGTCGTGGCGCTTGCCGTGCCGCCACACCTCGTTGAACTGGCCGACGGCTGCGGTGTTCTTCTCCTTCGCCACCACGAGCCCGGAGCCGTCGACGGCGAAGGTATCGACGTCCATCCCCAGCTCCCGCTCCCAGACCCGCTTCGCCGCGGTCGCGGCGCGGCAGCAGGCGGAGGCGCCGCCGAATACCGCGATCGAGCCGCGGCGCCGTGGCGCGCGGCGGCGGAAGCAGTCCACCGGCACGATCTCGAAGTCGCAGTCCCTGACGAACGCCGCGGTCGCCGGCAGCAGCCAGCAGACGCGGTCCGGCTCCAGCGACGGCGGCATGTCGCATCCGGCCGAGCGGATGGTCCTGACCGCGGCAGAGGTACCGTCCTTCTTCCGCATCGTGATCTCGTAGGCGTAGACGCGGGAGCGGGACTTGTCGCCCTGCTGGACGGCCGGGAACGAGACCCTGACCTTCTTCTCCATGACGCCTTCGCCGTTCTTGACCTCGACTTCGTCCAGCTCCACCTTGGGCTGCTCGGGGTAGGCGGGCGGCTGCTTCGCCGCGGCGCGCGGGGCGAAGGCGAACTCGGGCGCGGCGGGGTTGAGCGGCACCGGCACGATCCAGTCGTCGCCGATCGGCTTCATGTGGCGGAACTCGATCCTGCGCACGGCGAGGAAGCCGTCGTGGACGTCGACCACGTAGCCGGCGTTGCAGTAGCCGCTGCCGAGCGGCTCGCAGCCGTCCGGCGGCACGGCGCCGCCGTCAAACCCGCCCTTGAGCGACGAGGAGTAGGAGAGCGAGGCGGTGCCGAAGCTGGTGAAGCCGCCCTGCCAGACGGCGCGCTCGTCCGCGAGCGGCCTGTGGGAATGGCCAGAGAACGCGACTGCGTTGGGGAACTCCTTGAGCACCTCGGTGGTGTTCCGGCCGCAGTCCGGCCACCAGGCGTCGCCGCCGTGGCAGGTGCCCTTCGGGTGCAGGTGCTGGACGAAGAAGAACGGCTTCACGCGGCCGAGCTCGTCGGCGTGCTCCTTGAGGTAGCCGGGCAGCTCCACGGCCTCGTACTCGTGCTTGCCGCCGACGCCGCCGTTGCGCCAATGGGAGGCGAGGAACCAGTAGCCCTTGACGTTCTTGGCGTAGAAGTGGGAGTACTCCTCGCCGAAGAGCCGCTTCCACACCGCCTCGCGCGACCAGTAGAGGTGCTTCGCGCGGAACTCCTCCTCGTCGATCACCGGCTTCCCGTCGTCGTCCAAGACCGGATTGCCCTTCTCGTCCTTCTTCGCGTAGGCCGGGCTGGAGCGGTGGCGCCATTCGCTGGGGTCGTGGTTGCCGAGGATGAACACGCGCTCCACCTTCTCGCCGTCGGGCCGCCGGTCGCCGGGGAAGACGTCGAACCAGGTCTTGGCGAACGCCTCCAGCTCCGCCACCAGTCCCTCGTTGGCGATGTCGCCGGCGACGACGACGCAGTCGACCTTGACGTCGCGGAAGTGCTCGAGCGCCTTGCGCCACTTCGCGAGGTCGGCGGCCTCGCCGAGGTGGATGTGCACGTCCGAGACGACGCCGAGGCGGAGCCGGCGCTCGGGCGAGAGCGCGGCGTAGAGCCCCTTCGGCGCGGCGAACGCGCCAGTGGCGGCGGAGAGCATGGACAGGAATTCCCTTCGCGATGTCTTCATGTGTTTTTCCCCTTTCAGAAACCCGGCAGGTTGAGCTGGCCCGAGACGCAGACCTTGCGGCCCTTCGAGAGGGTGCGGTCGGAGGTGTCGTAGACCACGAACTTGATGCCCTCGAAGCGGCGGGCGAGCTCGCCCACGATGTAGCGCGAGACCGACTTGACGTTGCCCTTGTCGTCGTCGGAGAAGCCGATCGACACCGGGCGGTTGAGGTTGCCGCTCCGGCGGAGCATGTGGAAGACGTGCTCCACGAAGTCGCGGATCGCGAACTCCTTGGCGAGCTCCGGCTGCGCGGCGGTGGTGGCGACGGCGAGCTTCTCCTGGTAGATGGGGTCCGCCGCCATGCGCTTGGCGAAGCCCTCGTAGGTGACGGCGGAGTAGCGGCACATCGAGAGGTAGTAGTCGAGCTCCTCCTCGTCGGTGCCAAACTCACCGTCGCCCACGCCGTCCAGCCACTGCCGGTAGCCGCGCAGCGAGCTCATCATCTCCTCGCGCTCCTCTGGGGTGAGGACCTCGTCGATGAAGCACCTCACCGCGCGCTCGACGGCGGCGGGGGAGTGGCCGCGGGCGGTGACGATCGCGAAAATGCGCCCTTCCCGGAGCGTCTTCCTGAGCGCGTTGAAGCTGGGGCCGGGGCGCTCGCCGGCGGCGATGCGCGCGAGCGCGGCGCGGGTGTCCTCGAGGAAGTTGTCGCGCTGCGGGGAGTCCTCGAAGTTGCGGAAAGCCTCGCGCCACTTGCCGCCGGGGGCGCGGTAGTGCTCGGTGTCGGACCTCACCAGCGCGAAGGTGGCGGTGGAGAGCTCCACCGGGCGCCACGTGCCGTCGTCCTCGAGCCGCTCCATGCGGATCTTGGTGGGCATGTGGAGGATGTTGTCGTCCCAGTCGAAGATGTAGTACTTCAGGTCCCGGGTGGCGACCGACTCGTTGACGTATGGAACCGCGCGCTTCACGCCCTGCCCTCCCCGGCCGGGATCATGTCCGCGCGGTGGACCGGCGACGAGAAGCGGCTGTGGGGCTGGCTGCGGTAGAGCGACCAGCTGTCGTTGAGCCAGAAGGAGATGCCGCACACCCACATCGCCGGCAGCAGCAGGCCGTGGTTGCCGGAGATCTCCGCCACGATCACCACCGCCGTCAGCGGGATGCGCACCGCCGAGGCGAGGAAGCCCGCCATGCCGACGAGCGCGAACGCCGCGGGCTGGATGCCGACCGACGGCGGCAGCAGGCTGTGGAAGCAGAGGCCGACCGCGGCGCCGAGCGAGCCGCCGCAGACGATCGCCGGCGCGAAGACGCCGCCGGAGCCGCCGGAGCCGACGGTGAACGAGGTGGCCACCGCCTTCATCACGAAGAAGCAGAAGAAGCCGGCGGCGGAGAGCGGCACGGCGGCGCCGAAGTCGGACGCGAAGCCGGCCGAGAGGCAGGCGCCGATGAGCGGGTAGCTGGTGCCGAGGATGTCGGGCACGAAGAAGCCGATCACGCCGGTCACGAGCCCGCCGAGCGCGACCTTGGCGAGGCCGGGCATGCGCACGCGCTTGAACCAGGTCTCGGTGGCGCGAAAGAACATGATGTAGAACCGCGCCCCCAGCGCCACCACGAGCGCGAGGCAGAAGTAGGGGAAGAGCCTGAGGCCGGAGTCGTAGACGCACTCGCCGGGCATCGAGAAGAGCGGCGCCCAGCCGTAGAAGCAGGCGAAGACGGTGTAGGAGACGGCCGAGGCCACGAACGAAGGCACCATCGTCTCGTACTCGACGTCGCTCGAGGAGTAGAAGATCTCGCAACCGAAGATCGCCCCGGCGAGCGGGGCCTGGAAGAGCGCGCCGATGCCGGCGGCGAGGCCGGCGGCCATCAGGATGCGCCGCGCGCGAGGGGTGAGGTTCATTATCCTCGCGACCGCCGAGCCGCAGGCAGCGCCGACGAGCGTGACCGGGCCCTCGTAGCCGGCCGAGCCGCCGGAGGCGACGGTGAGCACCGAGGCGAGCGGCTTGACCGGCACCACCTCGCTCGTCACGTAGCCGTCGCGCTGGTGGTAGGCGCGGATGGCGCAGTCGGTGCCACGCGCGTTCTCGAGCTTGGAGAAGCGGCGGATGAGCAGCCAGCCCAGCGCGGCGCCGACCATCGGCAGCACGAGAAGCGTCCAGCGCCGCGGGTCGCAGAGCATCGCCTCGATCGAGAAGTCGGCCGCCACCGCCGAGCCGGTGTGCAGGCAGGAGAGCTCCGCGTGGTGCCCGACGCCGTCGAGCAGCAGCACGCGCCCCCAGTAGATCATCCAGCGGAACGCGGCCGCCGCGAGCCCGACGACGATGCCGACGAGCATCGACTCGCCCAGGTACTTCCCCGTGGTGCGGAACGAAAGCCCCTTGCCCGCGAGAAAGAACCTGAAGGACGAGATCGACAGCCGCTCGAGCATCCGTCAGAACTCGAACACCATGCCCCGGGCGACCTTGCGGGCCACCTGTTCGCCGACGAGGACCTTGAGGACCACGAGCGAGAAGAGCATCGCCGAGCCCGGCGCCTGGCCGGTGACGATGCCGTTGTGCTCGACGACCGGCTGGTTGATCCACGGGCAGTCGAGCTCAAGCTGGCAGGTGGGGTAGCAGGTGGCGTGCTGGTTGGGCGAAAGTACGCCCGCGGCGGAGAGGACGGTCGGCGCCGCGCAGACCGCCGCGAGGAGCCCGCGCTGCTCGCGCTGGCGCACGATCCGCTCCAGGAGCGCACTGCACTTGCGGAGGTTGTCGGTGCCCTCGCCGCCGCCCGGCAGGACGATCGCGTCGAAGTCCCGCTCCTGCACCTCGGCGAAGAGCGCGTCGGCGCGGGTGCCCATGCCGTGGGCGCCGCGGACCTCGAGCGAGCCGCCGACCGCGGCGGTCGTCACCTCGACGCCGCCGCGGCGCAGGACGTCGACGATGGTCGCCGCCTCGATCTCCTCGTAGCCGTCGGCCAGCGGGACGAGCGCCGTCGGCGCGGTGTTCTCCTGCATGGGCGGCCTCCGTTCAGATGAGGTTCTTGGCCTCGTTGCACTTCACGCGGCGGCCCATGATCTCCTTGTCGTTGATCGCCGCGCACGCGCGCTCCGCCTCGTCCCGGTTCGGCATCTGGATGAAGCCGAAGCCCTTGGACTTGCCGTTGAAGCGGTTCATCACCAGCCTAGTCGAGTTGACCTTGCCGAACGCCTCGAACTCGGCGCGGAGCTGGTCCTCCGTCATGTCGTAGCTCAGGTTGCCGACGTAGATCTCCACCGAGCCGTCGGCGGGGGCGGGATGCGGCTTGCGCTTCTCGAACGGCTGCTCCACGCGGCGGGGCGCCTGCTGGGGGCGCGCGCCCTGGCGGGACTGGGCCTTGCCGGACTTGCAGCCGCAGCCGCGGCAGAGGCGGCAGACGATGCACGTCGCCAGCACGCCGGCGACGAACGCGACGGCGGCGAGGGTGATCGCCGCGCACTGGGTGGGGGGGGCGAACAGGTCGCACACTCCGTTGATGATGCAGTTCATTCTTCTCTTCTCCTTCTTTCTTCCTGGTTTCTGGTTTCAGGTTGCGCCCGCCGGTTCGCAACCCAGGCGGGCGGACTTTCGTGTTCGTCAACTATTGCGATAGTCCCCGAGCGACTTCATGCGGCTCGGGTGGCGCAGTTTCCTGAGCGCCTTCGCCTCGATCTGGCGGATGCGCTCGCGGGTCACGTTGAACAGCTTGCCCACTTCCTCGAGCGTGCGGCTGTAGCCGTCGGTCAGGCCGAAGCGGAAGTCCACGACCTGGCGCTCCCGGTCGGTGAGCGTGTTGAGGATGTCCCTCAGCCTCTCCTTGAGGAGGTGCCCCTCGGTGACCTCGAAGGGGTTCTCGCTGGAGAGGTCGGGGATGAAGTCGCCGTAGTGGGCGTCGTCGTTGTCCCCGACCTTCGACTGCAGCGAAATCGGCTGCTGGGCCATGCGGCGGACCGACCTGACCTGGTCGACCGACATCTCCATCTCGGCGGCCAGCTCCTTCTCCGTGGGCTCGCGCCCCAGCTTCTGGATCAGCCGCTTCTGCACCCGCATGAGCTTGTTGATCGTCTCGATCATGTGCACCGGGATGCGGATGGTGCGCGCCTGGTCGGCGATGGCGCGCGTCGCCGCCTGGCGGATCCACCAGGTGGCGTACGTCGAGAACTTGTAGCCGCGCTTGTACTCGAACTTCTCGACCGCCTTCATGAGCCCGGTGTTGCCCTCCTGGATGAGGTCCAGGAAGCTCAGGCCGCGGTTCATGTACTTCTTGACGATCGAGATCACCAGCCTCAGGTTCGCCTCCACCATCTTCGTGCGCGCCTTCTGGCCCGCCTTGAGCACCTTGCGGAGCTCCGAGAACGTGGATACGAACTCCTCGCCGGGCATGCCGAAGGCGGCCTCGTAGCGGGACATCTTCTCCTTCAGCGCCTGCAGGTCGTGCGTGCGCTTCTTGGAGGGGCGCATGGTGAGGAGCTTGGCGTGCTCGGCCACCAGCCGGCGGTAGGGCAGGTACAGCCGCTCCTCGGCGTCGGCGCAGAGCGTCTCGAGCACCTTCTGCTTGAAGCTCAGGTCCTCGAAGCACTGGCGCAGCGCCGCGCGCGCGTTCAGGAGCGTCTTCTCGGCGCCGCGGACCGCCGCCTTGGTGGCGCTCTTCGAGGAGATCGTGGCCATGTACTTCTCGCTCGCCGAGCGCAGCCTCGCGTCCACCGACTTCAGCTCCGCCCGCAGCTGCGGGATGATCTGCATGTAGCCGTCGCGGTTGTCGTCGAACTTGTCGGTCACGATGCGGTCGAAGCGCTCAGACTGGCCCTCGAGCTTGTCGAGGAGCCGGGCGTACATCTGCGGCGCGAAGAGGAACCGGTTGAAGACGTCCTTCGTCATCGCCTCCGCCTTCTCGATGGTCTGGCAGATGTCGATCTCCTCGTCGCGCGAGAGCAGCTCCACCTGCCCCATCTGGTGGAGGTACATCCGGATCGGGTCCTCCACCGACTCGCCGCGCACCCGCCCCTCGTTCTGCTTGGCGTTGCGCGCCTCGAGGAACTTCTTCACGTCGTCCTCGCGGAGAACCTGCACCCCGAGCGCGTCGAGGATGGACAGGTACTTGTCGGACTGGATCGCGTCGACGATGTTCTGCGGCAGGATCTGGTTCAGCTCCTCCCAGGTTATGTAGCCGCCGTTCGCCTCGCTGCGGCGCTTGACGTCCTGCACCACGTCGTTCAGCTCGGTCTTGCGCAGGATCGACATCCCCTCCATCGCCGGCAGCACCGTCTCGCTCTCTGCCTCCTCGGCCTCGGCCTGCACCGCCTCGGCCACGATGCCGGTCGGCTGGACGTAGTCCTCCTCGCCCTCGGAATCGGACACCTCGGACGCCCTGCCCTCGACGCGCTCCACCTCGCGCGCAATCTCGTCCGCATCGAGCGCGGCCGCGCTCGCAACCACCTCTTCCTCGGTCTCGGCGGGGGGAAGGTCGTCGCCGTCGTCGTCGATCTGCATCGATTTCGCGGGCTTCGCCGGCTTCACGGGCTTCGCCGGTTTCGCGGCCGGGGCCTTGTTCGCGACGGCTGGTTTCTCCGCCGCGGACTTGGCCGCGGGCTTCGCGGACTTGCCGCCGCCCGCCTTGGCCTGCTTCTTCGCCGATGCCGCCTTGCTCGCGGCTTTGGAAGACGTCTTCTTTGCCGGCGTCCGCTTGGACGTCGCTTTAGTTTTCGCCATTTTTGGTCGCTCCAGTATACAGTCCACCCATTCTCACTTTGTCAAGTGTTTGGTGTAGTATATCACATCCGGCGGAAAAGCGCAAGGGGGTAGAGTGTAGGGGCGCGGCATCGCGGCGGGCACCCCGCATAGCGCCCGCTTCGCGGCTCACTTCGTTCGGGGGATACGCTCGCTCGGTCTCGTCGCGGGTGATACTAACTCCGATCCGTGGGGCTCTCGCTACCGCTCCGCAGAATGGACTACGCTTCGCATATCAAATTCATTCGCTACGGCCGCAGTTGCCATGGGTTATATCTGCGGCTCCGCCGCAGGGGGTCTGGGGGCTCAGCCCCCAGATATAAATCAGTCTGCTAAGGAATCGCAAGTAGGGTTGTCATGGGCGAAGCTGCGGAGCGGTAGCGAGAGCCCAAACCATCGGAGTTTCACCCCCGAGCCACGAACCACGAATCACGAACCACGAATTATGCTATAATACGCACTCATCAACGGGGTGCTGGCGCGCAGGGTGCGCCGCCGGCTGAGATAAGACCCGCGAACCTGATCCGGGTAATGCCGGCGGAGGAAGGAACAATGAAGGAACTGGTCATCGGCGGCAGGAAGTTCTCGAGCCGCTTCTTTCTGGGAACGGGCAAGTTCGCCTCGGGCGAGCTCCTGAAGGCAGCCATCGCGGCGAGCGGCACCGAGCTCGTCACCACCGCGCTCACGCGCGTCCACGAGGACGACGCCGCGCACGACGACATCCTCGGCGTCATCGACCGCTCGAAGGTCGAGGTGATGCTCAACACCTCCGGCGCGCGCAACGCCGCCGAGGCCGTGCGCATCGCCAAGCTCGGCAAGGCCGCCGGCTACAACTGGATCAAGATCGAGGTCCACCCCGACGCGCGCTACCTGCTGCCCGACCCGGTCGAGACGCTGGAGGCGGTGAGGGAATGCGCGAAGCTCGGGATGGTCGTCCTCCCCTACATCAACGCCGACCCCGTCCTCGCTCGCCACTGCGAGGACGCCGGCGCCGCGGCGGTTATGCCGCTCGGCAGCCCCATCGGCTCCAACCGCGGCATCCGCACCCGCGACATGATCGAGATCATCGTCGAGCAGAGCCACGTGCCGGTAGTCGTCGACGCCGGCATCGGTCTCCCCTCCCACGCCGCCGAGGCGATCGAGCTCGGCGCGGACGCCGTCCTCGCCAACACCGCCGTCGCCGCGGCGGACGACCCGGTGGCGATGGCGAAGGCGTTCGGCCTCGCCGTCCAGGCCGCCGAAATTGCGCTCAAGGCCGGTCCGCCCTCCTCCCGCGCCACCGCGAGCGCGACGAGCCCCATGGACATCTTCAAGTAGTATCTCCGATGTTCCCGCTGCTGAAATACACGGCCGAGCAGGTCGACGACTACTTCGCCAAGGTGACGCCGGAGATGGTCGAGGCGTCGCTCGCGAAGGACCGCCACGACTGGTTCGACCTTTTGAACCTCATCTCGCCTGCCGCGTACCCCTTCATGGACGCGATGCGCAAAAAGGCCCGCCTCGCGCGGATCAAGTACTACGGCAAGACCGTCAGCGTCTACGCCCCCCTCTACATCGGCAACACCTGCGTCAACCACTGCCGCTACTGCGACTTCCGCCGCGAGCACACCGGCACGGTGCGGCGCAACCTTACCCTGGACGAGATCCGCGTCGAGGCCGAGGCGATCCGCGCAAGCGGCATCGACAACCTCCTCATCGTCGCCGGCGAAGACCCGAAGGTCAACTCGGTCGAGCACTTCTGCGACGTCGCCCGCCTCCTGAAGCCGATGTTCTCCAACCTCTCGCTCGAAGTCGCACCCCAGACCGAGGAAGGCTACCGCGCGATGTTCGAGGCCGGCTTCGAGTCCCTCACCTGCTTCCAGGAGACCTACGACCAGGAACGCTACAAGTACTTCCACCCGGCCGGGCCGAAGTCCAACTACGAATGGCGGCTCTGGACCCAGCTCCGCGCCGGCAGGGCCGGCTTCCGCATCCTCGGCTGCGCCTTCCTGCTCGGCCTTACGCCGTGGCGCAGGGAGGCGGCGAGCCTCGCGGCGCACGCGCTGTACCTGATGAAGGAGTGCTACGAGTCGAAGGTGCAGTTCGCCTTCCCGCGCTTCTGCCGCGTCGAGGGCGGGTTCGTGCCGCCGTGCGAAGTCGAGGAGCGCGACGTCGACCTGATGATGCTCGCCTTCCGCATCTGCTTCCCGCAGTGCTGCATGACCGTCTCGACCCGCGAGGCGCCGGCCTTCCGCGACTACATCGTCCAGGTGGCGGCGGACAACATGAGCGCCGGCTCGCGCGTGACGCCGGGCGGCTACGCCGTGCTCGAAAAGGAGCACGCCGCCGACGTCGCCCAGTTCACCCTCACCGACCGCCGCGCGCCGAAGGAAGTCTACGAAGCGATCAAGGCGAACGGCCAGGAGGTCGTCTTCAAGAACTGGGATAACAGGATATAGTTGAAAGGTTGAAAGGTTGAAAGGTTGAAAGGTTGAAAGGTTGAAGGAGAAAACAAAATGACACAGCTTGAAGCGGCCCGAAAGGGCATTGTGACGGACGCGATGAAGCGCGTAGCCAAGGACGAGGGACTCGACGCCGAGGCGGTGCGCGCCGCCGTCGCGTCCGGCGAGGCGGTGATCCCGCTCAACCCCGCTCACCGCAACTGCATGCCGGTCGGCGTGGGACGGATGTTCACCACCAAGATCAACGCCAACCTCGGCCGCAGCGTGACCCACTCCGGCAAGGGCGACGAGCTCGAGAAGCTCAAGGTGGCGCTCGATGCCGGGGCGGACTTCGTGATGGACCTCTCGGTCGCGTCGTCCGAGAACGAGATCGCGACGATCCGCCAGGGCATGCTCGACGCCTCGCCGAAGCCGCTCGGCACCGTGCCCATCTACGAGACCATTTCGCTCCTCGGCGACATCCCGAAGATGGACCCCAAGTTCCTCATCGGCGTCATCCGCCGCCAGGCCGAGCAGGGAGTCGACTTCATGACCCTGCACGCCGGGCTCCTCCTAAAGCACATCCCCGCGGCGATGAAGCGCAAGATGGGCATCGTCTCGCGCGGCGGCGCGATCATGGCCGAGTGGATGATGGAGAACAAGGCGGAGAACCCGCTCTACGCCAACTGGGACGAGGTTATGGACATCCTCGCGGAGCACGATGTCACCGTCTCGCTCGGCGACGGGCTGCGCCCCGGCTGCCTCGCCGACGCCTCCGACGCCGCGCAGTTCGGCGAGCTGGACATCCTCGGCGAGCTCGTCGAGCGCTGCCGCGCGCGCGGCGTGCAGACGATGGTCGAGGGCCCGGGCCACGTCCCCTTCGACCAGATCCGGATGAACATGGAGCGCCAGCAGGAAGTCTGCAGGAAAGCCCCCTTCTACGTCCTCGGCCCCGTCGTCACCGACATCGCGCCCGGATACGACCACATCGTCTCGGCGATCGGCGCGACCGCCGCGGCCACCTACGGCGCGTCGCTCCTCTGCTACGTGACGCCGGCCGAGCACCTCGGCCTCCCCGACGCCGAGGAGGTGCACCAGGGCTGCATCGCCTACAAGATCGCCGCGCACGCGGGCGACGTCGCCCGCCGCCTGCCCGGCGCGCGCGACCGCGACGACGCGATGTCCGACGCGCGCGCGGCGTTCGACTGGGACCGCCAGTTCGAGCTCTGCCTCGACCCGCCGCGCGCGAAGGCGCGGTGGCTGAAGACGCGCGCGTTCACCGACGAGGCGCACGGCGACGACCACTGCTCGATGTGCGGCAAGCAGTTCTGCGCCGTCCGCACCTCGCGCCGCATCCGCCAGCTCGCCAAGGGCCTATAGCGCTCCGCCGCGGCTACATGGCGACGGTGAAGGCGTGGCCGCACATGTGGCAGACGATGGTTGCCGGCTTCGGCAGCGCCGCGCGCTCCGCCTCCGGCAGCGCGGCGACGATCGCCTCGGCGCGTTCCTGCGAACAGCGGCAGGCGAACGAAAGCGGCGTAGTGCGCTTCAGCTCGGCGCCCTTGAGCCCCAGCTCGCCGAGAATCCGCCGCGGAGAGACGAAGATCGACTTGAGGTCCTGAAGCCGGCAGCAGACCAGATCGCCGGCGGCGTCCGGCATGTCCTCCACCAGCACCCCGCGCGCGGACGCGACCACGCAGTCATCGCCGACCTCCGCCTCCACGCGGATCGTCGCGCGCCGCTGCAGCGAGCCGGCGAGGTATCCGTCCAGCGACGCGGCGATCCCCTGCGAGACTATCCGCCCCGGCACCGACCGCGTCACCTGCCACTTCGCGTCGCCCACCACCTTGCGCGGATCGGCCTTGCCGAGCCCGTCGAAGTCGTCCAGCACCTTCTTCTCGGTGTAGCCGCGCAGCGTGCCGGCGGCGGTGCATTCGACGTTGAGCCCGCCGAGCGGACCCGAGCACTTCATCTGGAGCGAGACGACCTCGTCCGGCTCGGACGTCTCCGCGCCGAAAAGCGCCGCGGCCGCCAGCGCCTCGGCAAGGAAGCGCGCGCTCGTCGGCCCGGCGAGATGTCCGCTCACGAGCGCGTTCGCCGCGGCGGTTACGTCCGCCACCGTCACCGACACCTTGCGCTCGGCGTCGTACCACTCCTCGCGGCAGTTCTCCATCGCCGCGCCTACCTGAGCTTCAGCGCCTTGGCCACCGCCGCGCCGAAGCCGCGCGCGAGCGCCGCCATGCCGATGTCGTTCGGGTGGCAACCGTCCACCGTCCCCTCGCCATCGTAGCCGAACTGCTCGTCGGCCCGGAGGTAGACGAGGTCCTTCCAGCCCTCAGCGACGAGCTTGTCGTAGAGCGCACGCACGAAATTGTCCTTGTCGCCGAAGCGCTTCGGCCCGCCCGGGCGCAGGTAGACGTCGCACTGCTCGGCCATGACGATCGGCACGCCCGGTCGCTTGGCGCGCAGGTTGCGGATGAACGGCTCGTAGTTCTCGTCGACGTTCCGGTTGCGGCCCTTGTCGCCGAACCCCATGTTCCAGAGGCAGTCCAGCACGTAGCAGCTCGCGTCGATCGCGGCGAGGTGCTCGCTCATCTCGAACTCCATCCATCCCGACCCCGAGAAGCCCAGGTTGACGACCGGCACGTCCAGCTCGCGCCCGACGATGTTGACGAACGAGAGGCCGGGACGCGACGCGCAGCCGCCGTGGGTGATCGAGGTGCCGTAGAAGACGACCGGCTTGGTGACGCCGGAGCGGTGCGGCGGCGGCGCGGAGATGGTGGCGTTCTCGTCGATGCCGATCTTGATGCTCTTGATGCCGTTGTAGAGCGGCAGGTTGATAAGGCACGCGTCGCCCGGCGTCCAGGGGACGGAAAGCTGCGCCCCGTCGGCACTGCGGATGCGCCCGGTGTTCACGTAGCGCCATTGGCCGTCCGGCTCCAGTCGGTAGACGTCGATGCCGCTTACGCCGGTCGACGGCATGTGGTCCATCGCCAGGTTCTTGTTGACCGGCACCCACTTGACGACGATGCGCTTCGAGTCGGTGCGGAACCGGAGCTGCATGCCGGTCGTGTGGTTGAGCATGCCGCGCACGCCGGCGTTTACGTTCGTGGTCACGGTCTTCGGCAGCCGGTCGTAGTAGGCGGCGGTGTTGTCGAAGGCGCGTCCTTCGATGGGCAGATGGACGCCGTCGATCCACTTGATTCCGTTCTCGACCTTGGCGGTGGCGACGGCCATGCGCGGATCGTAGTCGGCGATGTCGGCGGCACCGGCCGCCATTGCCGCAATGCAGAGAATCCCACTCGCAGTCATTTTCGTTTTCATGCGCGTATTATACCATATTCGTGGCTCGCGGTTCGCGGATGCGGCTTTGACATGATTAACAGGATTTACAGGATTGGGGGAGTGGCGTGGCTCGTTGTTCGTGGGAAGTAAACACACGGATTTGCTCAGGTCTACGACCTTCGCCATCTGTGAGCGACGTAGTCGCGAACAAATCCGTGTGTAAAGTTAGGTTCGGCAGTTGAATTTCCTGCTGTCGTTTTAGACTATATGATGTAAATTGCCGAGCCAGAGACGCGCTTCCAGATCCAGACGACGCGGCGGATTGAGTTCTCGCCCGACAGCGTGACCGAGCGGCCGCTCTGCACCGCGCCCTCCCGCCAGCCGGAGCCATCCACCCAGGTATCGACATGGTATCCGACCACCCTCGCCTCGAAGACATCGCGCGCCGTCGCGGTGAAGGTCTGGCTGTTGCCGACGGCGATCTTGTAGTAGCCCGGCGCTGTGGCACCAGGATCGAGATATGCCGCCGGCTCGCCCTTCTCGTTCTCGCCCGTCACGTAGACCGAGTTGGTGCCTACGGTTCCCGTGAACTCCGCGACGAACTCCGCCTTGTCGCCGATCGGGTAGATGTAGTTCCTGGCCACGCGGTCGTAGAACGCCGGCTTGCCTGCCGCGTCGATGCACGGCGCGTAGTCGCGCGACAAGTTGACGCCGTCCGTCCAGACCGCGTAGGTGTAGTAGCGCGTGTTGTTGTAGTCCACGCAGAGCGGCGCGGTCGTGTCAGAGAGGCGCTGCTGCCCGAAGATGTGCAGCGTGCCGATGAGCGGCTCGCTGGAGCGCTCGTAGCCGGTGTCCTTCATCTCGGCGAGATGCGTCGCATTCTGAAGCACGTCGTAGAGGCGGACGGTCGTCGGTTTGAGGTCGATTTCGAAACGAGCCGTATTGTTGATATTGAAATACTGGGTTTGAGACACTGCTCCGTCCATGTAGTTGCACATGTCCACGCGCAGCGCTGGCTGAGATTGGTTCGGCCACACGCGGCTGAGCTGGAAATTGTACTGCCATTTCCCCGGATCCTGGCCGTGGGCCGACTCGTCGCGGCAACCGAAGAAGCGCCGCTCGGTTACAGGAGAGAGGTAGTTCTGGGCGGTGCGGTTGTTGCTGTCTAATCCAACGTCGACAAAGACGCGCGTCGTCGCCGGGATCGGGTGGACGCCGGTATTGAACGGTCCGTGACCGACTTCCGTCTTGCCGTTTGCATTCGTCGCGACATCGACGAGCCGCAGGCACTCCGCCCGCAGGCCGTCGGGCGGATCGACGAGCATTTCCGCGTCCCAGAGGCAGACGACCCGCACACCGTCGGTGTCTGAGTTGCGGGTAAAGGTATAGCTCCTGAGTCCGGGCTGCGGCGTCCCGACGACGAACTCGTCGTTGTTGGCGTCGTAGGTGTCGATGCGCAGTCCTGCCGAGGCGACGCGGTACGACATTCTGGTCGCTTCGTCCCACCAGATGAACTTTTCCGTCGGGACGCTGAAGGTTACGCTGCCGCCGACATCGACTGATTTTCTGCCGTAAAGCGGAATCCCGCCGATAACGAACGGCAGGCTTTCAGACACGCATTCGACCAGACCGACCTCCAGCGCCGGCGAAACGGCGACCAGGGCGCCTAGGTGCGCGACGAGCGAATCGACGTGCTGCGTCTCGGCGGAGGCGACATAAGGCGTGAACACGTGCGTCTCGCCTGCGGTAACCCCGTCGCCGGACTGGAAGAACCGCCGCGTCACGAGGTCGAAATAGCCGGCCACGCTGTTCGTCACCATCGGGCGGAAGTCGCCCACCAGCTCACCCGAGCCGTTCCACGCCCTGAACGAATAGACCCGCGCGAAGGAGCAACCGTCGCCGGTGTTGTAGTTCTTGCCGTTGGCGCCGCTCGACGCGCCGAACCAGAACCAGTATTCGCCGTAGTTCTGGATGGACGCGTTTGCCGTCAAGGTGTCGAAGAGAACATTGTCGGCAAGATTGGAAACCACACAGACCCGCCCGTTGATGGCCGCTTGATACTTGACACCCGCCTCAATCGTAGGTGTCGAATATATGGAGTGATGCGAGCCGTGGCCGAAACGCACTCTCTTGTCGTTGGAAGCGCGCACGATGAAATGAAGGAGCGAATTATTATTGCCGTTGCTGTTGCGGTGGCAGAGGAGCCAGGCCTGGTGGTCGCTGGCGAACTCCGGCACATCAAAGACAAGGTCGTATTTCCAGTCGTAGTTGGGATGGAGCCCGGTCACGAATGCCGAGTTGAAATGTCCGGAACTGTCCTTGCCGCCAATCACGGTGACGGGCCGCGTCACCACGGCGTTGTCGGGATCGGCGAGGAAGAAGCGCGAGGCCGCGTCCGGACTGAAGCCCGGGACCGTGACGGTCACCTCCGTCGTGCCGGCGGGGATATTAGAAAGAAAGACCGGCGCGCGCCACTGGGCGTAGTCCGCCGTGTCGTCCGCCCACGCGGCCGCCCAGTAGAGCTCCAGCGGCTTTTCAGAGGCTGGGACGCGCAGGGTGAACTCCCCCGTGCTGAAATTGCTGGCGACGACTTCGATCGCGCCCGGATCGGCCGCCAGCACCGCGCCGGCAGTCAGCGCCGCCGCAGCGGCAAGCGTCTTGATCATTGATACCTTCTGCATTGAGTTGCTCATGGCGTTTTCCTCGTTATTTGCTTCAGAATTATCAGTTATCGCCTCAGATTGCTGGGGACTGTCCCCATTGGTTTCCAAAGAACCCTCTGTGTTCTCTGTGCTCTTTGCGTTAAAAACAACCTCGGCTTCCTCTGTCTCTGGCGCTGCCGCGGAGCGGATCGCCACTACGCCGACTGCACCCACCGCCGCCAGCGCCGAGAGCGCGAGCGCGAGGATGAGCGCCTTTACACCGGGTTTCTTCGCCTTGCCCACGAGCTTCGCCGCCAGCGCCTTGCGGGCATAGTGGAGACGGCTTTTTATGGTTCCGGCCGGGATGCTGATGAACTTGGCGATCTGGGGGATGGACATGTCCGCAAAATAGTGCAGCAAAATGACCTCGCGCATTTCCTTCGGCAGCTTCTCCACCGCCGTGCGGACGATCGAAGCGTCAATGTTGTCGAATATGCGGCTTACCCCGGCCTCGTCGGTCATGTCCGGCACTTCGCCGGGATAAGTGACGGTGCTGTTGGATTTCCTGCGCATGTCGGCGGCGTAGATGTTGGACATGATCTGACACATCCAAGTGAAGAAGGCCGACCGCGCGAGATAGCCGTCAATGCCGTCGACCACGGCGGCGAAGGTGCGGTTCACGAGCTCTTCGGCGTCCGTCTCGTCGACATAAAAACGCCTGGCCATGGTCATAAGACCGACCTTGTACTCGATTTCCAGCCTTTTTGCGCCGTTTTCTCGGTTATTCCTCAGCTCTTCGACAATATCCATAGCGTGGTATGTTTTCGTATATTAGTATCGCATACCACGCAAAAGGTTCAAATGTTTCTTGCCAAACTTCACCTGGCCGTTTCAATCAAGGATGTATCCCAACATTTTCACTGTATCGATCGCAGGTATTCCGCAAAGAGGCGGTCGTAGACGATCCAGCCGGATTCAGCCTTGTACGCAATATCCTTGCCTGCGAGGTCCTTGAGCGCGGCCCTGACCGTCGAAGCGCCCCTCAGTCCGTTCCGGGACAGAAAGTCCGTCGATGTCGGCTCCGAGACTATTCCATTGCGGGCAATCGCCATGACGAGTTCCTGCGACGCTTCGTTCTGCGCACATAGAAGGTCATGGTAGATAAGCGCCCTTTCCTCGTAGAGCTCCTTGACGGCCGCATCGACCTGGATGTCATTTTCAAGCGACCTGCGCGTTTCCCATACTTTGTTCAGCACCGCCTGGACATACCAGGTGACGCCGTCGAACCTCCTGTAGAGCCCCATGAACACGTCCTCGTCAACCTCCCACCCCTCCGTGGAGAAAAAACCCCTCGCAAAGGAAAGATAGCTTTTCGGCGGAATCACGTCCAGATTCATTATCTGCGTGGACTGGTAAAACGCACCCTGCGGCATGACGAACATCTCCGACATCAGATGGCGGCGCGATCCGGCAAAGACAAACCGAACCCACGGAACGAACTGAATGTAGCTTCTGAGAAGCGCCTCCACCCCCTCTTCGGGAAACTCGCGAACCTGCTGGAATTCGTCGATGGCAATCACGACCTGGCGTTCACGCGCCTTAAGGTAGTCGAACACCTCCTTAAGCGACGATTCGGCGTTGTCGGAAGTAATGTCGAACGAGAACTTCACCGTCCCGTCGCTCTGCGGCGTGGCGGTCGGACGACAACTCCTGAAAAATGTCGCCAGCACGGACATCGCCTTCTCCATACGGCTATCAAGCGCTCCGAACACAGCGCTCGCCAGCATCTTCGTGAACGCGGCGAGGTTCTTGGCGGAATAGATGTCGATGTAAATGCTTGTGTATGCGGAAGGAAGCCTCGCGAACACATTGCTGATAAGCCCCGTCTTGCCATAGCGGCGCGGCGCTATCAACGTGACGTTGCGGTCGTTCTTTATGGCATTGACGAGCTTCCTGGTCTCATCGACGCGGTCGCAGAAGTATTCTGGTCCCGCATAGCCCGCCGTAAGAAAAGGGTTGTTCATTTTCATGCGCGTAGTATATCATAAACCAACGCCTCATGGCAAAAGTTTTGTCACAAAAATTTTGCCATGGCCAGCCGCCTCCTACTCCCCTACGACAAGAATATGTCTAAGTAGCGGCAAGTCAGGTGACAACCAATCAGAGCGAGATGATGCGGCGGCGGCAGGCCCAGCACATGTAGGCGATGGTGACGAAGAACGAGGCGGGCACGCGCGGTCGCGCGGCGATCTTGACGCCGAGGAGCGTGGTGGCGCCGCCGAGCCCCATCGGGCCGATGCCGAGCGCGTTCGCCTCGCGCAGCACCTCGCGCTCCAGCCTGGCGAGGGCGCGGGAACGCGCGTCGCCTGCACGCGGCTTTTCGTCGAGCGGCCTCAGGAGCTGCGCCTTGGCCGTCTCGAAGCCGGTGGCGCGGTCGCCGCCGACGGCGACGCCGAGGATGCCCGGCGCGCAGCCGTAGCCGAGGGCGCGCTTCACCGCGTCGAGGATGCACGCCTTGACGCCGGCGAGGTCTCGTCCCGCGCCGAGCCCGGCGTCGGGCAGCGAATACTGGCGGGACATGTTCTCGCTGCCGCCGCCCTTCATGATCAGCGCCACTCCGCGCGGCGGCAGGCCCGGGACCTCGCCCGCGTCGACGTAGTGGACGACCGGCGCGCCCTCGGCGCAGTTGTCGTCGTAGGACCTTCCGTCCACCGGGTCGATGCAGTTGCGCCTCAGGTAGCCGAGCGCCGTGGCGCGTGCGACGGCGCGGCGGAGCGACGCCGGCGTGACGCGTCCGCGCAGCGCGCGGTCGACGAAGAACGTGAGCGTGCCGGTGTCCTGGCAGAGCGGCACCCCCTTCTCCTGCGCCAGCGCGCAGTTCTCGAGCACCGTGCCGAGCACGGCCGCGGCGGAGGAGCCGCGCCGCTCGCGCCGGCGCGCCGCGGCAATCGCCTGGAGGACGTCGTCCGGGATCTTGGACGAGGTGTCGCGGATGAGCCGCACGAGCCTTTCTGCTGTTGCTGTGGTCGTCATTGCCGCGTATTATACCAAAAATGGCATGGGCGCGGCTCAGCGTGGGAGCTGGTGCTCGGTCTCGTCGCTGCAGTTACTCACCGATTCCCCTTCGCGCGGTTGTGCGGTATGCAGAGCATTTGGCAGTTCTCTTCGCTCGTGTCGCCGCCGTTCGACCAGGCCGTAACGTGGTCGGCCTCCATTTCCCTGAAGTCGTAGATGCGCTTTGCGTTCGCCGGATGTCCGCTCGCGCATATCGGGCAGTTAGAGACGCCCTTGGCCTTCGCCTCGGCCGTCTGCCTTGCGTAGACACGCTTTGCGACCTCCTTCTTGTAGATGCGTATCTTCAGCAACTCAGGATGCCGCTCGCCGCCAAGGACATACTCGAATATGTTTCGTCTGCTCGTGACGATCTCGTTGTCTGCGTCGGCATAAAGCTCCTCGACGCGCTTCCACACTTTGTCGGGGTCGTAGGGCTTCTCGTGGTATGCCTCGTAAAGCTGCCCCCACTCAAGCCCACACATTTCGTCCTTGGTGTCCTTGAATACGCCGCCTATCCAGGCAATGACGCTGTCGAAATACGCAGTCAGCTCCGATATGTCGGCGCTGTAGCGGTGGTCCTTCAGATACTCCCTGACATGCCCTTTCGACACCCAGTCCAGCGCCGCGGCGAGAACAGCCTGCCGCTTCTCGTCCCCCGCGACAAACCACTTCCACTTGTTCATGTGCGCGTTGGTCGAATTGCTGTACACGGCCTTCGCCGCAGTGATGAACGGCCCCGAATAAGTTGCGTTCAGGAGCTCCTGCTCGTTCAGCGGCTTGCCCGCAATGTTGATAGTCTTGAACCAGTCCTTTATCTCCGCCTCGGGATCATCGCCCTCTCCCTCGCAAATGTAGATCGTGAGCGGCGTCTTGAGCAGCCATCCATGGTGCGCAGGGTCGAACTTGTGCGGCATTCCGTTGGCATCAAGGACATCGAGCTGACCCGTCACGAAGCGGCCAAAGCTCGTTATTCGCTGCTGTCCGTCCAGGACCTCGTACTCGTCGCCATTCTTCAGGAAGTAGATGAGGCCGATAGGATACTTCTTCAGCAGCGAATCCACCACCGCCACGTCGTCCTTCCCGTTCGCATAGATGTAGTTTCGCTGGTACTCGGGCTGGATGACGAGCTTCCCGCTCCACCCCCTCACACCCTTCCCCTCAAGGGTGTTGTAGTAGAAGCCCTTGCAAATATCACCTACCGTGATGTCTGTGCGAAGTTCGGTTTTCACTTTTGCCCTCCATTTCTATGACGGATGAGTATTCGAAAATACGGACAATTGCTATTGATACATAAATCCCTATCGTCATCTCCTGTGCGAAACTTCACAATCTCAAACTGTTCTGGGCAATACTTGTCGAGGAATGAAATTGGGACTCCCATGATTCCATCATAGTCACTCGGAATGGCATCGGTAAACGGCACCTCTATCGCATCGTAGTTGTCGTACTTCTGGTAGCCGACTCCTTTTACTTCCTTGTGCCGCGAATACTTTATGTTGTCTGCCATCGACATAAGCTGCAGCGGCTGGTGTCGCCGGCCATGCTCAAGGTTGGTAAACCACCTCACGCCAGGAACGCGAATGAACCCTTCCCTGTAGTCGTGCGAATTGTAGTAGCTTAGAGTCTTGTCGACTTCCATCGACGATTTGAAGTATCCCGCCCCTCGCACAAACGGATTGTCGAGCCATATCCTGTTCGCCTTGATCAGCGGAAACACCTCCTTGTAGGTTATTGCGTTGCGGTTCCCTATGATGGAAAACTGCTTGTCAGCTTCAATAATCCAAGCGAGGAACTCCCGGAACAGGGAAAACGGCGGATTGGTGATTATCACGTCGGCCTCGTCGCGCAACCTCCTCACTTCATCGCTTCTGAAATCGCCGTCGCCTTTGAGATACGTCCATTCGATATCCTCGAAATTCACCTTGCCGTCACCGGTCACGTCATGGTCGAGAACGAATATCTTGCCTCTCTCGTTCTTCGGCGTCGCGTCGTCTTGCGAAGCGGCGTACTCGAAAAGCGAACCGTACTTCGCCGTCTTCGCCTCGGGCGAATAGCTTGTCGATATGAGCTTCTTCAGCCCGAGCGCGGAGAAGTTCTCCGCGAAATAGCGCGTAAAGTTGCTCCACTCGGGATCGTCGCAAGGAAGAAGTATCGTCTTCCCCCTGAATACGGCAGAATCGTATTCAAGGTAGGCGTTCATTTCCGTCTGGATGTCGGCATACTGCGTGTAGAACTCGTCCTGCTTCGCCTTCTTCGCCGATGTCAGTGTCGCATTGTCGCCCATTCCCTGCCTCTATGCCCTCCGCGCCTTTGTGTGAGATTACGGCGCGGACGAAATCTCAGTTCTGCGCATAACCGTCGCAAACACCGCATTTATGCATGAAAAAGAGCGCATTTCCACTCATGCACTCCTCGGAAGCCCTGCAACGGGCCTTAGCGAATACATGAAGAGAAAATGCGCCCAGATGGGCGCATCTCCACTTACATGTCGTTCGCTAAATGAAATGTTGCAGTTTTCCGAGGAACGACGTGTAGCGTTGATGCTACATTGATGAACGTCTGGCGGGGCGTTCGCGGCGGCCGCGCATGGCGCGGAGAGGCCTGACTACTTGCCCGTTTTCCGGACTATCACCCCGCGCCGCGTCAGGAGGCGCCCGCCTCCCTAGCCTCGCGAGATGGGTGAATTATACCAAAAATCCCCACCGCGCGGGGCGATGATTTCGGCCTATCTTCGTCGACGGCGCAGTGAAAAGCACGCAAGCCCGACGAGCAGAAGCTGCAATGACGACGGCTCTGGCGACAAACCAACAACAACAGACTCGCCATAAAAGCCAATGCCAGCGTCAATGAGGGACATTTGCAATTCGTCATCCAATGACAGGTGATACCAACTGAAGCGATCTACTCCGTCCGACGACCAATAACCAGTAGACATAGATCCAAGATAAAAATCTTCAGGGTTATCAATAAGGGTCCCGCCAGTCGATGAATAATCCTCCCAGTTGCAAAGTTCAATCCTTTCCATCGTGGCAATTGTTTCATGGTTGAGGATGTCTCCATAATAGGCGACAACCCAATAGTTGTTGCCCACCGGCATGGGTGTTGTGTCTTGATCCTGTTGTTTCAAGTACACGCCGGTATCGTTGCGATATCCAATAAAGCTCCCGTCAGTATCTGCTATCGCATTAATGGAACTGTCAACGTACACGCCGCCACCAATCGTATATAGTTTAATTTCCGGGCTCCCCCATACGCTCCCCGGCACAATGCCGGCGGTCCACTCGTATGTCGCAGCACTACCCGACATGGCTACAGACAACGCCAGCAGAAATATGCTTCTATTCATTATGGACACCCCCGTTCACCGATTTATCAAATTGCCCAAGATCCAATAGCTCCATCTGATATTGGCCAGCGTCAGCGCCTTCCCAAACGTCTATCTGTTGTTGAACAGCTGATGCGCGAGTCATAGTTGCCGGGCCGTAGAAATTGCACCAAGTTAACTCCGTCCATGAACCGAGATGCTTCGAAAAGACAAACACCAAGTCGTTGCCTACAACCAGGAATACTGGAGTGCTGGAATTGCCGCCAAGCGTTGCAGCCCTTATTGCGTGTCGGTCGCCGGAAACGACATTGTCCGTAGCGGTTCGCACATAATGATGATAATGTCCTCCGCCCGAAGACACTACATCAATGTCTAAATCGTCAATTTCGAGAACGGTAGCGGCTTTCTCCTGGTTAACGCAAAGCGTTGGTAGAAACTTCCCACTCGAAACATAGTTCGCAATGTCAGCCGGCGGAATCTTCGGCAATTTGATGGTCGACGGCAATGGCTCATCAAGCCTCCCTAGTCTCAGATCATCAGATATTACAACATCATTGACTATTGATCTTGTATACACTACTCCATTAGTATCGCAGAAATAATAGCGTTTGTTGTATGCCCACCAATGACTTGACAAAATGACATGTCGGCGAGTTATCGCCGTTGCAGTTTTTGATCCATAGTCCCCGTTGTCGCCATGCCACACGCTAACGCAGGACAAGTTCAAGTCCCGAGCCCAGCAATTCGTGTTGGCGATGAAGTTGGTATCGGCACCGTTGGTGAAATAGTCGACGAATAGCGCTACCGAGTTTGACGGAACTACATTGCGTATCCTATCGTCAATCGACCTTGCGCACACAGAAAGCAGGGTGTTCGTTCCGTCGTATACGAGTGGATTGCAGTTCGCCCAGTATTCATGCAGGTTGACCAGCCCGTCGCCGTCAGGATCCAGGCTAGCGTCGCCGGAAGTGTACGGCGACATGCCTGCGGCGGCGTTGGCAAGCTCCCACCAGTCAGGCATACCGTCCCGGTCGCGGTCCATGAGCTCGGCCTGGAAGTCGTTGGTGACGGAGTTCTCGTGGCCGGATATCGCCACTGTGCGCGAGATGGAGAACTCGCCGTCGTCGCGCATGCCGTCGGAGTTGGCGTCGTCCCAGAAATAGACGGTAACGGCTTCCCGGTTCGTCGCCACGAGGTGGCCGACGTCGGCCTCGAAGACGCCGTTGGAGACGACGACCGGGCCGTGGACGACCTCCTCGCCGAACACCACCACGGCAGTCATGTCGTTGGTCGTCCCCACGACGCCGCGCTCGACCAGGGCGAGGTTGAAGCAGTAGCTCCTCGCGTCGTTGGGGTCGGTGCCCTCCGCAAGCTCAAGCGAGTCGGCGAATCCGTCGCCGTCGAGGTCGCCGAAGCGGATGGTGACGGACGTGCTCGTCTCCCTGGCGGGGAGAAGCCTCGACACGAGCAGGTCCGTCCCGGGGTCGAACACCCCGTTGCGGTCGACGTCGCGGAAGGCCTTCACGTAGACCGAGCCGCTCTGCGACGCAATCGTGAACTCGAAAGTCGAAACCTGACCCTGCGCAACCACCATGTCGTTGGTCTCCCAGCCCGAGGCCGAAGTCCCCCAGGCGACGTAGTTCGTCACCCCGGCCATGGGATCGTCCTCCACGACGGTCACCGCGACATGGCGGAGGAACGACGACAGGTCCTGCGGGCTGGTGCCGTCGGCGACCTCGACGCCGTCGGTGATGCCGTCGCCGTCGGAGTCCGCAAGCCACGGGTCGGTGTCGTGGACGAATATCTCGGCGTAGTCCGAAAGCCCGTCGCCGTCGGAGTCGGCGGTCGCAGAGTAATCACCGTCCAGCGGATACCCCGCCCACGAAAGGCCGGGAGCCGGGGCGGTGCACTCCGCCACAATGTTGGACCCCTCCCTGAAGCAGGTGGTGCAGCATCCGTTGGTGTCCGGCAGGTTGACGAAGTTGAAGTTGTCCATCGCCACCT
>CACXRO010000006.1 GCA_902770045.1 uncultured bacterium | reverse complement strand
TAATCCACGCTACCAGCGTTCGTTCTGAGCCAGAATCAAACTCTCAGAAAAAGATTCTTGAGTTGTTTTCGATCGGCCCCTTGCACAAACATTTACTGTTCCGTGTCTCTTCCAGAGACACGCCAATAACCTCATTTCAAAGAGCAACGCCCGCCTTTTAGGGGCGAACGAATGTGTAGTATATCATAATCGAGGCGATGCGCGCAAGGGGGTATTTTGGAAATCAGCGATCAGCAGCCAGCAGCCAACTAGCTGATTACTGGTTGCTGGTTGCTGGCTGCTGAATATTTTTTGAGGTTGGCCATTGACAAATCAGAAAAATATGAGATAATATGCGCCCTCAAAACCCGGAGTAGGCCCTCAAGGGGGTGAATCCGAGAATGTCCCGCAAAAATGCGGGGAAAGGCAACAAGGAAACAATGAAGATCAAGACAGCAAAGAAGAGCTCCGCCAAGAAAGTGGTTACGAAGAAGGCGCCGGCGAGGAAGCCGGCGGCGAGGAAGCCGGCCGGCAAGGTCGTGCTCTTCACCGTGCACGCCGACAAGGGCAAGGCGGTGTACATCGCCGGCGAGTTCAACAAGTGGAACCCGACCGCCAAGAAGATGGCGTTCAAGGCGGGCGTCTACTCCGCCAAGCTCAAGCTCGCGCCCGGCAACTACCAGTACAAGTTCGTCATCGACGGCACCTGGTGCGCCGACCCTGAGAACGCGAACGCCGTCCCCAACGACCAGGGGACCTACAACTCCGTCATCACGGTCAAGTAAGGCCGTTGGCGGCTCGGCCGTCAGAACACGGCCCGGCAGAAGATGCCGCTCGGGCAGGGAAGCGACTTCCCCTCGAGCAGCATCTCGCCTTTTTCTGTCCGCGCCACCGGCAGGAGCTGGGAGAGGACGTTCTCGGCCACGACCGGCGAGAGGCCGGGGGTGTGGGACGAGAAGAGCACGAAGAGCGGCGCGTCCGAGAGGAGCTCCTTCGCGAGTGCGAGCGTTGTCTTGAGGTCGCGCTCGATCTTGTACATCTCGCCGCCGGCGCCGCGCCCAAAGCTCGGCGGGTCGAGGACGATGGCGTCGTAGCGCCGTCCGCGGCGGATTTCGCGCTGCATGAACTTGTGGGCGTCGTCCACGATCCAGCGGACCGGCGCGGCGGCGAGGCCGTTCAGCTTCGCGTTCTCGCGCGCCCACTCCACCATCCCCTTCGAGGCGTCGAGGTGGCAGACCTCAGCGCCGCCCAGCGCCGCCGCCAGGGTCGAGCCGCCGGAGTAGGCGAAGAGGTTGAGGAGCGACGGCGCGCGGCCGGACGCCTTCGCGGCGGCGACCGTCTCGCGTATCCACCGCCACTGCGCACGCTGTTCGGGAAAGATGCCGAGGTGGCCGAAGTCGGTGCCGCCGAGCTTGAAGCGGATGCCGGCGGTCTCGATTTCCCAGGACTTCGGGATGCCCGCGCGGTTGTGCCAGCGGTTCCCGTCCTCGCGGTCGAAGGACGCGTCCGCGCGCGCCCATTCCGCCGCCGGCAGCGACGGACGCCACAGCGCCTGCGAGCATGGACGCGCGAGCGTGTAGGCGCCGAAGCGCTCAAGCTTGCGGCCGTCGCCGCTGTCGAGAAGTTCGTAGTCGTCCTTCATCTTCCCTCCACTTCCGTCTCCTCGTCGTAGTCGACCAGCTCCGGCACTGCCGGCAGGCATGTTCCGCCGCGCGCCGCGCGCTCGAGCTCCTCCGCCCTATCGGCGTCGTACCACCAGTGCGAGAGCGCCGAGTCCTCGCGTCCGAGCCGCGAAAGCACCGTGCGCGGCGTGCCGAACTTGTTCCAGTAGAGGATGCGCGTGGAGTCGGTCTGCCACAGGAGGACGTACGGAACCGCCGCCGCGACGCGCGCGTCGATCTCGCGGTAGGCCGCAAGGCGATCCGCCGCCGACTCCATCCCCTTCTCCGCGGCGATCAGGCGGTCAACCTCGGGGTCGCTGAAGCCGGTGATGTTGTTGGAGCCGCGGCGCGCGGCCTCGGCGCTGGACCACGAGAGCTCGGGGTACTTCACCACCCCGGCGCCCCACGCCGCCCAGGTCATGTCGAAGTTGAACTCGTCCATGTCGCGCATCCACGCGGCGAAGTCCTTGCGCACGATCTCCATCTTCACCCCGCATTCCGCAAGCGCGCGGGAGAAAAGCGAGAGGAACTTGTCCTCGGTGGCGCTCCGCGAGAGGAAGGAAAAGGAGAATCCGCCGCCAAGCCCCGCCCGGGCGAGCAGCGCCCTTGCGCCGTCGACGTCGTAGCGCCAGACCTCGTTGGTGCACGGATGCCCGGCGTCGTAGAGGTCCTGGTAATAGGAGTTCAGCAGGAAGTACGCGCCGTTCATCATCGTGCGGTTCATGGTCTCGCGGTCGACGAGCTTCGCCATCGCCTGGCGCACCTCGAGCCGGTCGAACGGCGGGCGGCGCATGTTCATCGCGAAGCCCTGGAAGCCGACCGGCGCGTGGTTGCGCACGCGACGCTTCAGCACCAGGTTGCGCGCGAACTCGTCGGTGCGCGTGCCCTCGGCGTAGATGCGCGCGGAGTAGACAGGGAAGACGTCGATCCGGCGCTTGCGGAACGCCTCGAAAGCGTTCTCGTTCTCCGCGAAGTACCTCACCACGATGCGGTCGAAGTTGCAGAGTCCGCGGCACTGCGGCAGGTCCTGGCGCCACCAGCGCCCGTGGCGGCTGAGCTCGGTTTCGACTTGCTCGACCGCGCGCGAGATGAAGTAGGCGCCGCCGGAGACCGCGCCTGCGAAGTCGAGCTTGTTGAAGTCGCGCCCCTCGAAGGCGTGCCGCGGCAGAATCCAGAAGGAAGAGCAGTTGAGGACATCGCGCCAGTCCTTCGGTCCCCCGCCCTTCTTCACGAACCTCACCGTGTGCGCGTCCACGACCTCGGGGCTTTCGAAGAAGGCGAGCGTCGGCTTCCAGGGGCCGGTGTCGCTCCTCGGGTCCGTCACCGCGTCGAAGGTCCACTTCACGTCCGCCGCGGTTACCGGGCGCCCGTCGGACCACTTCGCGCGCGGATCGAGCTCAAAGACGAACTCGCGTCCGTCCTCCGACGTCGCCCAGCGCCGCGCCAGCGCCGGCACCGGCTCGCCGGTCTCCGGGTCGGAGTCGAGCAGCGTCTCGTACATGAGGCTGAAAAGCATCGCGGTGTAGGAGTTGTTGTCCACGTAGGCGTTGAAGCTCTTCGGGGGCTGCGAGCCGGAGAAGCGCAGCGTCCCGCCGCGACGGGCGCGAGGCGACGCGGACGGATCCGGGCGCGGTGAGGAATCCGCCGCCGGATGCCAGAGGAGCGCCGCGAGGATGACGGGAAGGACGGACATCACCGTTCCGTCGGCAGCCCCCACGACTCGAGCTTCGTGGCCATCCACTCGAACGCCGCCGCGTGCATGTCGCGCGCCTTCCCGCACGGTATCGCCGGGCCGCAGGCGATGCGGATATCGTGCGAGGTGTCGACGGGGCCGAAGTCCTTGAACATCTTCCGGAACAGCCCCGACTTCCGCGTCGGCTGGCAGCGGGTGTCGACCACGATCGGCACCACCGGGCATCCGGCGCGCTCGGCGAGCTTCGCGCCGATCGACGAGTAGCGGGCGCGGCTGAAGACGTCGCACCGCGTGCCCTGCGGAAAGATGAGGAAGCTCTCGCCGGAGGATATCCGCTCGGTGCCGACCCGAAGGATGTTAACCAGGTCCTCGCGCGGCGAAGCGCGGCTGATCGGCACCATCCGCATCCGCTCCGCCGCCTTCTCGAGGAAAGGCAGGTGCGCGAGCGACGCCTTGGCGACATAGCTGAACGGACCGAACACGAGCAGCGTCGGCGGCAGCATGATCGTCTCGGTCATCGACATGTGGTTGGAAAGGTACACCACCGGTCCGTCGACCGCGCGGCGGTTCTCGAAGCCCTCGACCGACACCTCCATTCCGAGGCGCTCCGCCGTGGTCACCGAAGAGAAGCACGCGTTCGCCCAGCGGTCGGTGGTGAGCCGCCCGAGCGGCTGGCTGACCGCGCAGTACGGAAACACCCTGGTCACGCCCAGCGTGTAGCGCAGGGTGGTGAGCCAGCCCGGCTTCGCGCGGCGTTTTGCGCGGCGGTCGTCGGACGTGCGGTAGGAGCCGGTCGCGCGCAGCGACTCCTGGAACTCACTCAGAGTCGTCGCCCGCACTCTCGGCCTCCTTCTCCTTCTCCGCCGCCTTCGTCTCGCGCACGCGCCTGAGCTCCTCCTGGATGGCGAGCAGCTGCTTGCGCTGCTCCTCGCGCTCCGCGGCGCGCTGCTCCTCGCGAGCGGCCTCAGCCGCGCGCTCCTCCGCGCGCTTGCGCTCCTCCTCCTCGCGGCGCTTCTTGTCCTCCGCCGCGGCCTCCGCCTCGCGCTGCTCGCGGCGGCGGCGCGCCGAGACGAAGCCGCCGGCGCCGTTGCCGAGCAGCGGCGAGTTGCGCGGCGCGGACGACTCTCCGGAGCGCTTCATGCTGCCGCCGCCCTTCGCGGAGTTGTCGCCGAGCTTGAGCTCAAGCGAGACGCCGTCCTTGGAAATCGTCATCGTGGCGGTATCGCGGTCGGCCTCCTCGACCGTCCAGCCGCCGGCGGTCTCGCCCTCGCAGATGAAGTAGTGGCGCGGCTCCTTGGGATCGGTGTTGTCGGTGAAGCCGACCTCGACGCGGCCGTCGGCGCGGACGTTGATGACCGAGAAGTGGATTGCGCTCTTGAGCTTCTCCTGCTCGGCCGAAAGCTCCTTGGCCGCCCTGGAGGACGTCTTCTGGACCTCGCTCGGCAGCTTCGAGGGGTCGAAGTCGTCCGGCAGCTCGCCGAACATCTGGCGATCGATGATCGACTGATAGCGCTCCAGCGGCTGCCTTTCGGCGGCTGCCACGAGCGCTGCAAGCGCGATTAGAACTGCTACCCTGAACTTCATTGGCGCAATTATACCAAAATCTGCGCTTCTCGTGTGGGGAAAAGTGTCGGTGGATGGCAAGCCGGCGACCAGTCACTCGCCGCCGTCGGCACCGACGATGACATTGTCATGAACGGCTATGGCCTCGCGGCTGCGGGCGCCCTTGAGATGGTATTCGATCGGCAATGCGCAGTCCCTGAAGACATTTCCGGATATCTCGACATGGCGCGGCTCGCGCGGCGAGTCGACGAGGTATGTCGCCATCAGCGGATAGCGGCTCTTCCACGGTTCCTCGAAGATCGGCATCTCGAGCGCCTTGCGCGTCATCTGCCACGAGGTGTCGGTGACGGAATCCCACTTCTCCGTCTCGTACACGCCGCGGTCGTCGATCGACAGCCCCACGTCACAGCGCTCGAAGCTGTTGCCGACCGCTCGGTTGTCCTGCCCGCCGCCGATGAGCAGGCCCCGCGGCACATTGACGACGCGGTTGGAGACTACCAGGTCGCCGGCATCGCAGTCGTCGAGGTAGAAGGCCATCACATTCGCCGTCTTGCGCCCGCGCACGCCGCAGTCGTGCACGTAGTTGAAGCTGACCACGTTGCCGCGGCTCGTGGGGTCGCGCCCGGTGTAGACCGCGCCCGCGTCCTGGGTCTCGGCGAGGATGTTCCAGATCTCGTTGGACGAGACGAGGTGGTCGTTGCCGCCGTAGAAGATCGCCGAGTGCGGCGCGTCGTGCATCCGGTTGCGCAGCACGCGGTTGCCGCAGCCGTGCAGCTTCACCGCCGACTCGTAGGTGCGGTTCACCCGCGCGAAGTCGGAGAACTCGCAGTCCGCGATCTCGTGGCCGGCCGGCTTGAGCCGCCGCCGGTCGCCGCCGGACACGACGCAGCAGGTGAGGCCGATGCCGGCAAAGGCGCACTTCGACACCCGGCAGTTCTCACCGCCGTCGATCCTAAGCGCGTTTCCGCCGACGTTGCGCACCGTGCAGCCCTCGACGGCGAGACCGCGGCACTTGCGGAAGACCAGTCCTTCCAGCGCGTACTCGAAAACGACCCCGTCAATCCGCAGATCGTCCACGCCCTCCGCCTCGATGAACCCTCCCGGGCGCGTCACCGCCACGAACTCGCGCATCCCCGGCGGCGCAATGAAGTCGACCCGGCGCGTCTTCCGGTCGAAGAAGAACTCGCCGGGAGCGTCCAGCTCGGCGCGCACGCCGCAGGCGAAGAAACGACGCCCGGCGTTGTTGCTCCAGGTCTGCGAGCCGATTCCGAAGGTCGCCGCCGCCGCCATGCTGACGACGCGTCTGCCGGCATCGAAGCCGGCCGCCCTGACCCGTTCGTAGGCCCAGTCGTGCGAGAAATAGCCGCAAAGCCAGACCCCCTCGTCGAAATTCCACCGCGCCGGACGGTCGGACGCGAACTCGAACGCGCCGGGGCCGGTGGGGTTGTCGGGCATGACCGAATTGAGAACTCGACCAGACACGCCCGACTCCACCACGTTGGTGAACTCGGCGTAGCCTTCGTTCGGCCATCTCGCCTCCACCGCCCATTTGCCGTCGTAGAAGAAAAGCGGCAGATGCGGGCGCACTCGCGCGAACCCCTCGGCGTCCGGAAGCGGTCCGGCCGCGCACTCGACCACCCCGCCCGGCGTCGCCCGCTCTGCGCGCACGAACCGCGCCCTGCCAGGCTCGGCCGAAACGATCGCGAGGTGGGAGTCGGAGGTCGTCAGCTTCAGCGGCTCATCAAGCCTGTAGTCGCCTGGCGCAAGCCTCAAAGTAACGTGTTCACGCTCGCCATGCCGCGCTCGGACATCGGCAAGCGCGGCGGCGAAGGTGTCCGGCGTCGCCTCGACCGTCCGCTCCGCGCGGCGGCGGCGGCCGGAAAGCGAATAGTCCCACGGCCTGAAGCCGAGCTTCAGCGCCGGCGAATCGGGGCGGAGACGCCAGTCGCCGGCGGCGGCGTCCACGAACTTCGGGTCGGCCACGGTGCCGCGGCAGAGTCCGTTGAGCTCCGTCACGCCGTCCTCGCTCCAGAAGAGGTTGCCGTCGAACTCGGCCTTCGCCGTGCCGTCGACGAGGCGGTTGCCGCCGCGGAACACCGGGCCATTCGGCCACACGACCACGTTGCGGCGGAAGGCGACCTGCCGGTGGGCCTCCATGCGGCTCACCGCGAGCACGCTCCCGCGCGAACCGACGAGCACGCAGTTCACGACCTCGTTGCTGCGCCCGAAGTGGATGTGGTAGGAGTCGGTCGAGGTGTCCACGACGAGGTTGTTCTCCCAGCGGACGCCCTCCGAGCCCTCGTCGTTGTACATTCCCCAGCCGCCGTAGGAGGACGAGTTGACATGCATGATCACGTTGTTGGTGACGACCGTCCCGAACGACGCGCCGAGCGTGTAGACGCCGCCCATGTCCGCCATCCGCCCCTGGCCGATGTCGACGATGCGGTTGAAGGAGATCTCGTTGCGCTGGGCGTAGCTGCCCCAGTAGCCCCAGGTCCAGCCGACGGAGATGCCGGTGTAGAAGAGGTCCTCGATCTCGTTGTGCGTCACCTTGGTGTCGGCCGCGTGGGTGAGGATGATGCCGCAGGCGTCCGGCGCCACGCGCCCGCAGTGGCGGATGAGGTTGTCGTCGACGACGTTGAACCGCACTGCGCGCGGGCTTGCGTCGACCAGCCGCTCCGTCGGCAGGCAGTTCGCGGCGTCCCACGCGTTCGGCGACTTCCTCTTCGACGGGTTCTGCCTGAGGAGCAGGTTGCCCTTTCCGTTGCCGAGCCAGACGCCGCCCGCGCCGGCGTCGACGATCTCGCACGAGACGATCGCGTTCGACACGCACCCGTCCTCGAGGCGGAAGGCGTAGTTCTCGGTGTTGAAGAAGCGGCAGCGATCGAAGCGCGCGCGGTGGAGCCCCTCGCCCCAGACCGTCGCGCCGGACATCGCAGCCGCCTGGTACCCGTAGATGTTCACCGCGCCGTTCGGCGCGACCACGCCGTCGCTGCGCGTCGCGGTGAAGCCGATGCCCTCGAACTCGACGTCGTGGACGAACCGCCCGCCGTCGGGGTCGCCCTCGAAGCGGACGAGCGAGACGAGCTGCTGGACCGGCGCGACCGCCTCCACCGCGCCGAGCTCCTCGCCCGGAAGCGGACGGTACTTCACCTTGAGCGCGTCCGCGTCGTATAGCCACTCGCCCGGCGCGGCAAACCCCGCCTCCACGTTCTCGAGCTGGAAGTAGTTGGCCGCGTCGCCGTTCCAGGGACGGTAGTTGGGGATCCGCGACTTGGCGGCGCCGCAGATCGTGATCTCGCCCGTCGGCCCGTCGTAGGCGGAGACAACCCTGCTTTCGTGCGTCCACTTGACGAACGCCCGCCACTTCGCCGCGGCCAGCGCGGCCGGCGAAAGCGACAAAAGCGCCTCCAGCCCCTGCTCGCGGACGGTTGCCCTCTGCACATATCCGGTCACCGCCCCGGAGCCGTCCTTGAGCTCGGTCTGGCTCCATTGATCGACGTGGAAATACCCTTCCCGCGGCAGATGCGCGCGCACGGCGCGGCGCCCGTTCACGTAGAGCGACTCGAAGAACGCCGGCCTGCCGTCCGCGCCATTCGGAACCGGCGCCTCCCATACGCCGCCGCCGGCGTCGCGCCAGCCGCCGATGCGCCGGCCGCCGGAGAACACCGCGCCGTATTCGCCGATCCAACGGACCGGTGCGCCTGTCTCGCCGGAGTCCTCAGGCGTGAAGACAAGCGGCTCGGCAAACTGGTATTCACCCGCCTTCACCAGAACCGTCCATGCGCTACGGTCGCCGGCCGCCTTGGCGGCGCGGATCTTCGCCAGCGCTTCGTGGGGCGCAAGGCCGTCAGGCGAAACGACGAGCTCGCCCGCGCCAGCGGAAAAGGCGGCGAACGCCGCGGCAAAAAGAAACGCGTGCGCAAGCGCGGACGCTTGCGCAACTGAGTGGTGTCGGCTCATCGTCTGGCCTTTACCTATTGTTGGTCTTCTCGATCTTGTCGGAGCGGATGTCGTCCTCGGTGTTGGGCGAGCCGTCCGGTCCGTTGGAGATCACGACGAAGCGCTTGCCCTTGACCTCAATCCGGTAGTCGTTGTCCCACGGATCGACGAGCGCGCCCTCGCCGCCCTCGAGATAGGGATCCTCGTCGCCCTTGACCTCGATGACCACCTTGAGGTCGCTCGGCGGGGTGGACTTCTTCTCGCCGATCATGTAGGAGGTCACGGCGCCGCGGATGTTGTCCACCGCCGTCTTCGCCGCGGTCTTGCGGGTGTTCTCGATGTGCTTGGTGACGCCCTGCAGGCCGATGGCGCCGAGGATGCCGAGGATGGCCACGACAACCAGCAGTTCGACGAGGGTGAAGCCGCGGCGCATGGTCTCGGCGAGGAATTTCTCTTGGTTCTTGTCAGTCATTGCTATACCTCCGTGTTTTCCTGAAATAGCCGTCACTTGGCAGCTTCGGCCGCGGGCGCGGCAGGCGCGGCGGACGCCGCTTCCGCCGGAGCCTGCTCGGCGGCTGGCGCGCAGCTGGGCTCGGACGCGCACGCGGCGCGGCGCGAGGAATATATCGAGCCGCCGACGATGAGCGCGATCACCAGCGCGAAGACGACGAAGAGCCCCAGCAGCCCGCGCGGCGGAGCGCACTTGGTGAAGCCGCGCGCGCGCTTCATCGAGAAGCGCATCTCGCGGTTCACCGCCCAGCCGCCGGCGTTGAGCACGGCCCCGATGTCGCGCTTGCGCAGGTTGAAGTAGGTGAGGATCACGCTCGGCAGCGAGACGACGAGGATGATCGCCACCACCGCCCCCGCGATCTGCCACGCCGTCATCTTCGAGATCGCCGCCATCAGCGACGCGGCCGCCGCGCCAAGGATGCCAACGCCGATGCCGATCGCGGCGATCGAGCTGGCCATCGCGGCGCCGCCGCCGGACTCGCCGGCCTTGCCCGCCGCCACCTTCTGGGCGCCGGCCGCGAGCTTCGCGTCCGCCGCGGACTGGCGCTCGCCGAGGAACTTCTTCGCGGTCGCGGCGATGCCGGCGCCGAGCTTGCGCCAAGGAGACCAGAATGCCTCCAGCAGCGAAACCTGCGCCTCGACCACCTTGGTGATCGTCGCGTCCCAGTCCTTGCCGTCGCGGTCGTAGAACACGCCGTTGCGCCCGACGTAGAGCCCGCCGATGGTGCCGGCGGTGACCACCGCGCAGATCTGACGCGTCGCGCCGTCGGACGGACGGGTCAGCTTGAGGTAGATCACGCAGCATTTCGAGCGGTCGGCGAGCGCCGAGTGGGCCGCCTCCGACTCGACGTGGAAGCAGAGGTTCATCTCCTTGCCGTCGATGCGCAGGACGCCGGTCTGGAAGATCGCGGGGCTCTCGCCGCCGTAGAGGCGGTCCATCGTCACGTAGTTGATCAGGAACTCGCCGAGGTAGAGCCGGTAGCGGAGGATCCGCTCCTCGGCGACCAGCTCCGCCTTGGCGCGGGAGTTCGTCTCGGGCTTCGCGGCAACCCAGGCGCGGTACGGCGCGAGGCGCGCCTTGAGCTCCTTCCACTCCATGCGCGTGAGCGACGCCTTCTCGCCGAGGATCGGCTTGACGCACTTCTCCGCGAAGGCGAGGACCGCCTCGAGGTGCTTCGGGTTGAGGTGGTCGCGGAGCGGCAGCTCGACGTCGGGATCCTCGGTGACGAGCGGCATGTCCTCCGGCGGGGCGAAGAAGCCGTCCACCACCTCCTCGACCGCGGCAAGCGCGGCGTTGGCGTCGGCGGTGGCGTCACCGGCGACGGCGACCTCGGGCGCCTTGCCCTTCGCCTCCCAGTCGGCCAGCGCCTGGCGCTCCTCGTCGGTCGGCTCGACCTTGCCGAGGTCGTCCTGGCGGGCGAGGTTGTCCGCGAGCGCCGCGGCGAGCGACTCGTCGGGCTCGAACAGCGACTCGACCGCGTAGCCGGCGGTCTTGACGAGCTCGAGCGCGGCGGAAAGCTCCTCGGAGCGGATGCGGCCGTCGCCGTCGGAATCGAGGAACTCGAGGGTGCGGGAATCGAAGCGCAGGCCGGTCCTGGGGCAGGAAATCGCGTACCAGCGCTTGAGGTCGGAGGGTATTTCGAATTTCATGGTGTGTATTATACCACAGTAATGGCTATTTGGGTAGCGCCGAGCGGACGGCGGCGACGCGCTTCATCGTCGCGGCGAACATCTCCGGCGTCTGGCTCTGCGCGCCGTCGCACTTCGCGTGCTGCGGGTCGTTGTGGACCTCGATGATGAGGCCGTCGGCCCCGATCGCCGTCGCCGCCACCGCCACCGAGTCCACCATCCAGGCGTGGCCGGTCGCGTGCGAGGGGTCCACCACCACCGGCAGGTGCGAGAGCCGGTGCAGCACCGTCACCACGCCGAGGTCGAGCGTGTTCCGCAGCGCCGTCTCGAAGGTGCGGATGCCGCGCTCGCAGAGGATGACGTTGGGGTTGCCGGACGCCATCACGTACTCCGCGCTCATCAGCAGCTCCTGCAAGGTCGCGGACATGCCGCGCTTGAGCAGGATCGGCTTCTGGGTGTAGGAGCCGACTTCCTTGAGGAGGTTGAAGTTCTGCATGTTCCTCGCGCCGATCTGGATGACGTCCACGTCGTTGAAGAGCTCGATGTCCTTGAAGTCCATCAGCTCGGTCACGATCGGCAGACCCGTCTCCTTCTTCGCGAGCGAGAGGATGCGCAGCCCCTCCTCGCCCAGGCCCTGAAACGCGTAGGGCGAGGTGCGCGGCTTGAACGCGCCGCCGCGCAGCATCGTCGCGCCGGCCGCCTTCACCGCCTTCGCCACCCCGACAAGCTGCTCCTCGCTCTCCACCGAGCAGGGGCCTGCGATGACCGCGAAGCTGCCGCCGCCGATCTTCGCCCCGCCGCAGTCGATCACCGTGTCGTCCGGGTGGAACTTGCGGTTCGCCGCCTTGTAGGGCTCCTGGATGCGCTGGACCGACTCCACCGAGTCCATCGCCTCGATGACCCCGGGGTCGAGGTGGGCGATGTCGCCCACGCAGCCGACGATCGTCTCGAGTTCGCCCTGCGAGACGTGGGGGGTGATGTTCTTCGACTCGAGCAGCGCCTTGAGGTTTTCGATCTCGGTCGCGCTCGCGCCCTTCTTGAGTATGATTATCATTGCTTCTTTCTCCTTTTCTTGTTTCTTAAACTGTCCGCTACACCGCCGCGCCGTCGGCGCGCATGCGCCCGAGCCGGCCGAAGTCCGCGAAGAACGCGGGATACGACTTCGCCGCGCACGCGGCGTCGTCGATCGTCACCGCCTCCTCGGCGTGCGTCGCCCCGACCGCCGCCGCCATCGCGATGCGGTGGTCGCCGCCGGTCTCGATCTCGCCGCCGCGGAACGGGCCCTCCGCGCCGCGCACCGAGAACTCGTTCTCCCGCCTTTCCACCTCCGCGCCGAAGCGCTTGAGGACGTCCTCCATCGCCGCCGTCCGGTCCGACTCCTTGAGCCGCAGCCGCCGGGTGCCGGTGAAGAGCGTCTCGCCCGGCGACGCCGCCGCGACCACCGAAAGTGCCGGGAAGAGGTCCGGGCACTCCGACACGTCCACGAACACCCGCTCGCCGCTCCATGCCGTCGAGATGCGCTGCAGCAGGTCCTGCACCACCCGGTCGGGCTGCACCGACTTCGCGTCCAGCCCCGTCACCTCGATGTCGCTCCCGAGCGCGTTCATCGCAAACCAGAACGCCGCGCCCGACCAGTCGCCCTCGACCTTCGCGTCCGGCTGCGCGTGGTACGCCTGGCCGCCGGGGATGTCGTAGCCGTCGTCCCTCACGCCGACGTAGATCCCCGCCCCCACCAGCACCCGCCGCGTCATCTCCACGTAGCCCTTCGACTCAAGCGGCGAGGTGAAGCGGATGAACGAGTCGCCCTTGAGGAGCGGCAGCGCGAAGAGGAGCCCGGTCACGAACTGCGAGGAGACGTCGCCCGCGAGCTTGAACTCGCCCGGCTGGAGGTCGTCGTAGTCCATCTGCGGACGGTCCGCGAGCCTGCCCGCGGTCTTGAAGACCGGCTTCTTGCCGAGCGCCGCTGCGATCGGCGCGAGGAACCGCCGCGTCGAGCCGCTCTCGCCGCAGTCGAGGAACGGCGCGGTGTCGTCCCCCGCCAGCGCCAGGAGGCAGCGCTTCGTCGCCTGAATGTCGTCCGCGTCGCCCTCCGCCGGCGCAAGCCGCGAATAGTCGCCGGCCAGGAAGTCCGCGATGAGCAGCCGGTGCTCGTGCGACTTCGACCGCGGCGCCGCCACGCTCCCGCGCCGCGCCCCCGGCTCGATTGTGATTTGTTTTCCTTCACCCATGATGTTGCAACCCCAGTGGCAGTATGCGCCTTTCCCGGGTTGGATTGAGTATTATATCAAATTTCGCCGACCGCTATCGTTGCCTGAAGTTCCCAAGCTCGGGCGTGCTGGCGTCGCGCAAAGTGCCGCGGAGATTACGGTGCGGACGAAATCAAACTGCCTGAGTCGGGAATATAGCCGATGACGGCCTTGAAGAACTTCCAGGTGATATAGGTGGCGTCAATGGTAGCCGTCACGGACTGCACGAGCGGACCGGCGACCGGTTCGGTATCGAAGCTCGAACTGCCATCGCTGAAGTCGACGATCTCCTTCGAAATCGGGCTGCGGCCGAAGCCGGCGGCGAGGTCGTCCGCGCCGTAGATATAAAGGGCACCGTTAATGGAGCCCAGCGGCAACCGGCGCGCGAGCTGCACCGCGATGGAGACGACGCCATTGGTAACCGAAAAGGCGGTGATGCTGATTTTGCCGCCGGGATTCTCATCCTTGATGGAGCAGTTTAGCCTCCAGCACGCGTACAGCAAATCCGTGGCGGCGGAGTCGTCGCCAAGGGCGTCGATGTCGCTCTGCGTGAAGTTGTTCGCCGAGAGCCAGTCGACAAGGGCCTGAACCTCGATCTCGCTACCTTCAGGATCCGTGTAGGGCATCGGATCGGACTGCAGGATGCCCATGCCGACGTTGTCCACCTCGCCCGAGCCGCTGAAGCAGACGGAGGCGATCCCCTGCGTTCCCGCGCCCTCGGCGCTCAGGAACCAGATGCCATCGCTGAAGGCCAGATCGGACGTGAGCGGCTCTCCGTCGTCGAGCGCAACCGAGAAGACGTTCCGCAAGATTCCGCCGTCGTCAATTTTTTTCATCACGATGCGCACCTTGGTGCAGGCTTCCGCGTCGACGAGCGTGTCGAACACCTCGTTCGTGCGGACGAGCGCGCCGTTGTCGAGATACGCATGGTAGACGACGAGGTTCGTCGTGCAGGGCGTGGCCGCGCTGTCGCAGTAGGAATAGAGCGCGAGCTTGGGCGCGTTCGCGCCGTCCGGGATTCCCTCGCCCAGCTCATTGCGCGCGGTGAGCTTGACATCCACCTCGATGTATGCGCCTGCGTCGAGGAGGACGCTGCCGCTGTTGATCTCATTGGTCACGCTCGAGGCGAGCTTGTTCGTCAAGATGGAGGAGCCGGTATCGACCCGAAGCGCCTGCCCGTTGTCGGCGGCGACGATCGTGGAGGCGTCGTCCGCGGCGCCGAACCAGCCGTAGGACTCGCCCGCCGTGTTGGCGTAAGTGGTGACGTTGGTGCCCAGCGCGTAGGCCCAGTCGTTCATCTCGCCGGGCGTGGCGCTGACGGCCGACTCGAACGTCGCGCCATACTTCTGGACGTCATCTGCCGATGCAGACCCGACGGCGAACGCAAGCGAAAGCGCAACTGCACCGCCCAGAAACATCTTGGCATTCATGCCGTCCTCTTTCCTTTCAAAATCGAGCCCTGTCGCCACCTTGAGGCTTTTATGATGCGTATTATATCAAATCCGAGCGATGGACATTTCCCTTTTGAGCAGCTGGTTTCATGACGCGACCCATGAATAAAATCGCGCCGCTTACTCTATCCCGAAGCACGAAGATGAACGGATGGTCAGCAACGAACTTCGGCACCGGAGGGGGTAAGGACTTCTTCATCGCCTGCATCTCAATGTACGTCGCCGCGGCAGCTTCCGTTCCTTCCTCGTCTACCTTGATTTTTACCATCTGCTCTGCGTTGGAAATGTAGATGCACTCATCTGGATTGACCTTTGCAAGTCCGGAGAAATCTGCAGCAAGCGAAAACGCTACGCCAAGTCCCATCTCACGAAGCGGCGTGACAAGATTATGTCGCATCTCGAACTCAAACCTTGGAATTATGACTCTCACTTCTTCCTTGTACATACCTATGACACGATTGATGAATGATTCTGATAGCATCTCCTCAATCTGCCGAAGCGCAACATTCTCCCCTGGCAAGATAAACAGCATCTCAAGGGTACTGTTGGCATACGGAAGGGAAACTGCCGAAAACTGATTCCCGCAATGATAGTTTGTATGCAAAGTACGACACATGAATGGAACTATCAACCTCTCGCCAGATAGTGTCTTGAACTCTCGTTCAGTAGTCAAATTTTTATCAAATTTCTGTGCCCACTTGGCATTGAGATAAATAGTATTGACGGCCATCATGCACGTATCCGAATCCGGTGGATTCACAAGAAGGCTCGGTATCTTGCCGTGCGTCTTATCGCTGACATATGCATTGATCTCATCCTTTGCACTTTCAAGCGAAGTATTCCGCGCTTCGGCCAAAAAACCATTGACCGCTCTGGAGCGAAACTCGTCAAGTGGGCTGAATCCTTTAAAGAGCCAGACCGAATCGGAGATTTCAACTGCATTGCCGATTTTCTGCTTCGTCTCACGGAAAATTCGCGCCATCTCATCCAGATTGTCCGTTGGAAATTCGAGAGCATTCTTGAACGCCTCGAAGGTCTCGCCCTTCGCGCCTGTCCCCACAAGCGCGCACACGCTCGCAACTCCATACGGGGAAAACGCAAGGTTTTCGTTGTCTTTTGCCATTTGCCGGTATAGTTTCCCGGCAAAATCCCCCTGTCGCCATGAAGCCTGATTTCCCACCGACGCCTTCCTCTCGGCTCCGAGCCTTGGACCAGGCTCAACAGCGCCATTGCCGACATAACAGGTCATCGATATCATCCAGAAAACCAATGCAGCGTTCGCACACAGCGCCATTCTGTTCGACTTTTTCATCATCCGCATTCTCCTTTTGCTTTTCGTCAGCCAGTTGCCAGTGCAACACTCGTTGCGCAGCATAAGCGAAAACTGCCGCGCTATTTGCCGCCGTGCTGCGAGCATAGTCGTACAGTCATGTGTGCATTCTTCTTCTGCCATTTTACCCCCTTGTTGTCAAGATCTGCATACGAGCGCAAGGCCGCACGAGCAGCCGAGGCGGTTTGCGCCGGCGCGTATCATCGCGAGCGCGGTTCTGCGGTCGCGTATCCCGCCCGCCGCCTTTACGCCCATCTTCGCGCCGACGGTCTTCCGCATGAGCTTCACGTCCGCGACCGTCGCTCCGCCCTTCCCGAAGCCGGTCGACGTCTTGACGAAGTCGAAGCCCGCCTTCTTCGCGGCGGACGACGCGACGACGATCTCGTCCTTCGTCAGGTTGCAGCATTCGAGAATCAGCTTCAGGACGACCTTCCTCTTCGCCTCGCGGCATTCGCGCACGATTTCGGAAAGCTCGCAGAAGCATGCGTAGATGTCGCTCTTGAGAAGACCCTGGTTGAGGACGACGTCAAGCTCGTCCGCTCCGTCCTCTATCGCCTGAAGAGCCTCCTCCACCTTGGCGAAGGTGCTCGTCGCGCCGAGCGGAAAGCCTATCACCGTGCAGACGGCGACGCCGCTTCCAGCAAGAAGCTCGCGGCACTTAGGAACCCAGCACGGGTTCACGCACACGGATGCAAACCCGTGCTCCTTCGCCTCGCGGCAGAGGCGCGCTATGTCCGACGCCTTCGCGTCCGCCCTGAGCAGAGTGTGGTCGATGAACTTTGCAATGTCTGTCTTCATTTCCGACATGTATTCGGTTGTTTCAAATGCCGGTCACGGCTTGAGGATTATGCGGTTGTCGCCCTGCGGCCTGTTGTCGAACGCCCATGTCCCACAGGCCACGCCTTCTGGAACGGCAATCCCGGAAAGCCTGGGGCAGTCGTAGAACGCGAGACGCCCGATCCGCTTCAGGTTCTTCGGCAGCTTGACTTCGCGGAGAATCGGGCAGCCGTAGCAGATGCCCGCCGGCAGCTCCTCGACGGTGTCGGGAAACACGACGGACGAGATGTCGTAGCGCGAGGCAAACAGGCCAGGCGGCAGCAGCGCGACCGGCTTCCCGCCGAGAGTCGCCGGAATCGCCACCGCCTCGCCTTTCCCGTCGTTCGGTATGGGACGCGGCGAAAAAGACGCGTTCTTGGTGCGTTCGCCGTCAATGCCGAGAATCGCCGCGCGCGTTCCGCCGACGATGATGTAGCGGTAGCCGCCTTCGCACGGAATCCCGTTCGTCAGCGCCGCGATGTCGGCCAGCGTCGTGCATTCAGGAACACCCGCCGCGTTGAAACTGGAGCCCGACAGGGCCCGGGGGTCTGCCTGCCGCACATAGACCCAGCCGTCCTTCGCAAGAATCCTGTGCCCGCCCATGTTCTTGAAGTCGTCGAGAGACGACGAATCGGCAAGCACTCTGGCAATTCTAAGCTCGTCGTTGGCATTCCCGCCGTCGCCGTAGTCGCTGCAGGTGGTGTCAAGCCCGTCGATTCTCGCGGGAAGCTCCACCGCATTCCTGTCGGACGGCAGGTAGGCGACGAGGCTTGCCTTGCCGGCCTTCGGCAGAAACAGCCACCCGTCGGCGGTGACGCGCGGCCCCCCGTATCGGCAGGCGGATGCGGCCAGCGCACCGACCAGCCGCGAGGCATCGATTCCGTTCCAGCCCATCCTCATGCTGACCATGTTTTTCCAGATCGACGACGGGTGCACGACCTCCAGAGGGCCGTAGATGTCGCGCGGATAGACCGCCGTAAGCTGCGCGTGCGCGCCATCGAACGTATCCGCACTGGCGTCGACCGGGTTCCGGTGCGAAAAGACGACGCACGTCAGCTTGGGCGCGTCCGCGAACGCGCGCGCGCCGAGCGACGAGATGCGGCCCTCGAAGCTGACCGTTTCGAGATCGGGTGCGCCGGCGAAGGCGCCGGCGGCGACTTCCGTGACGTCCGAATCGAACACGAGGAACCGGACGCCCCTCAGCGCATCGGGCGTGCCGGGCGTGTGCCGCCGCTCCTCGAAAACGGCGGGCGCAAACGCGCCGGACTCCTCCGTGCCGAAGCACACCGCGGTCCCGTCAGCCGGGGAGAACCCGAGCACATAGACGACAGCCATGATCATAGAACAGCTCATTTTCCAACCTCCAATTCTCCGTTGCTCTTTTTGCCGAAGCACCAAGCCCAGAACTCGTCGGACTCCCACATGACGTCCCACCACCAGGCGTGTTCGCCCTTTGAATAGGTCCTCAGCTCGAACGCGCCGCCGAAGCGCTCCGCGTCCGCGCGGAACTTGCCCCAGAACTTTTCGTAAAAGTCACGGTGAGCCGCCACGACGTCGGCATACACCTTCTCTTCAAAGCCGAACCACCAGTTTCCGGGCGCGTCTGGATGAAGCACGGGCTGGTGGTATGGACGCGACCAGGCGACCGCAGTCGCGGCGTACCGGCCGGGATGGTCGAACGACATCGCCACGGCCATCGTTCCGCCGCTGCCGAGACCCGTCAGATAGATGCGCCGTTCGTCGATGGGCGGGGCGGCCTCGGCATCCGTGCGCGAGAGCTCCACCACCTTCAGCACAAGGTCGTCGTAGAGCGTGATGAGCGGCGCGCGCGGCTCGACGGGATAGCCGTGGGGGATGTTCACGTTCCCGCGCGCTGGCGGCATGGGAACGAGCAGCCATGCGCGATGCTCGTCCTGGAACGCGCCGTCCAGCACACGGTCGATCACGCCCGTCTGCCTGAACTGCTTCGCAAGGTCCGTGCCCTGCTCGCCGTTGCCCGGCAGATAGACGACGAGCGGCGCCTTGTCGTCGCCGAACCAGTCGAGCGGATTCCACCAGCGAAACGGCTGCGGCCGTGGACGGAACAGGAGGAACGGAATCGAATCGGTGTAGCTCCCGAGTTCGCGCGCGACTTCGGCTGCGCGTCCGGCTATCGGCTCGCGGATGAACCAGTGCGCCTCAAGGCCGGGACGTTCCGCAAGCCTTTCCGCAAGAGCGCCGTCGACCTTGTAGTCCTCGATGCGCGACGGCCAGCCATAGCCCGGCATTCCCGCTTCCGGCGGATACTGCGCCGGCGTTCGCCACTCGACGAGCGACGGTGCCTTGTCGAACTCCCACCGCGCGAGAGACGTGGCGTCCGTCACCACGAACGGCTCGGCCATCGGCGCAAGCTTGACTGCGGCGGCGGCGACTAACGCGGCAGGAATCACCTGCGGTCCTCCGGCTCAAGCGACAGCTCGTCCACAACGGAATTGACACGGTATTCAAAACCGTTCATGCCGATGCGGAACGCGTTCACGATTCCGTAGACGAAGCCGCCGGGCGTCTTGTGCCGAAACGCGACGATTCGGCCGCGAGGGGACTGGTAGTCTCTGTTGTTCGCGCGGAACATCAGTTCGAACGGCCCTGTCACGTATCCGTCGCGCGGCGCGGAAAGAGGGGTTCCTAGCGAATCGGGGAAGGACTCGATCTCCTGAAAGCCGTCCTCCGGCGTTTTCGGCTCCAGCACGCAGTAGCCAGAGCGCAGATTGCAGTATCCGCTGTTGTCAGAAACGCCGGGGAATACCCCGAGCTCGACGTTGAACCACTCCGTCTCGCGCCTTGTCACCAGCGGCCAATCCCGCACAAGACCACCGAAGCCGATCACCCCGGTCTTCATCGCGTGGGGCCTAACCTTGCGGCGCACCGTGACAGGCGGGACGTTCGTCGGCACAAAGGACCTCTTGTCGCTCGACAGCGCCGAGAAAACGACGGGCGGGACGACCGGCGAATAGACATCCGGCGAGGACACGGACACCTGAAGCATTCCGTTGAATGCAATGCCGCGATAGACGGCCGCGCCGGATGCGTCCGTCTTGACGCCGCACACCGACACGCCTTCGACCGGTTTCCCGTCCGCGTCGACGACCTTGAAGGTCGCTTCGACGTTCGCGCCGTAGCGGGCAACAAGCCGAGGCAGTTCGCCAGACCTCCTCCGGGAATCGGCAATGTCCGCCAACAGCGGCAATGCCGCCGCGACCAGCGCGACAACGGGCAGCAGACGCAACTTCATGTCAGTCCTCCATTCTATTTCGCAAGTTTGATCTCGATCGGGACGAAGGCGTTCGGGTCTTTCGCGCGCTTCACTATCTTGTCGGCGTACTCGTCGCTGTAGTACCGATCGGTGTCGGTGCGGTCGCGCAGTCCGTTGTAGTGGCGAAGCGCGTCGAGCCATCCGTCGAAGAAGCCCGAAGGCCGCGTCGCAGCGGGTCTTGCCGAGGCGCCGAAAGTGAGAAAATCGGTCAGACCAAATTTCTCGCTTTCCATCACGACGCTGTGGAGCGCTCCTTCAGGACTGCCCATAGGACGAGATATACGACATAGATTGTCCATGTTCGTAGTATACCAAAAATCGCCGCGTCACGGCGCAGGAAACTCAAAACATCGTGGAGAATGGTTGGGTGATTGGGTGGTTGGGTCAACTTTTCAACCTTTCAACCGGCTCCGCCCAACACTGTTGACTCAGTCTCCAAAAAGACCGGATGCCATCGCGTTGTAAAGCGCGGAGTCCTGGTCGTTGGCAAGCGGATCCGGACCTGCCACCCGGCGCGTCGGCTCGGCGGCGGAGCCGTCGCGGTTCACCATCGTAACCGTGAGCGGCAGCATATAGGCCGCCGTGGCGCGTCCGTCAGGCGCGAACATGGCGAGGACGTTGCGGTAGGCGTGCTCGGCGCGGCGGCGCCATGCCGCGTCGCCGCCGGAACGGGCGTACCAAATGAAAGCTCGCGCCGAAAGCGCGCTGTGCTGGTGCAACGTGTCGCCGTAGGCGTGGCGCTTGCCGAACCAGTAGCCGTCCCAGTGGCGAATCGCGACCTCGTTGAGCCGGTGGTCGGGCTGGCTGCCGTTGAAACGCGAAAGCATGTCCACAAGGTCCGGAAGGACGGCGTCGACTCGTCCGTCCCGCTCCACCAGCGCGGAATAGGCCGAGAGTATTGTCACCGCCGGCGCGACAATCGTCTGCTCGTACTTCACCTCGTGCGCGGGCGGGCGGACGCCGTTGCGGACGATGTTCCCGACGTGCTCCCGCAGATGCCGTCCGATGCGCGAGACGTCCCGCCCCGCATCCCTGAGCAGGACAAACTCCTCGGAGAAGCTGCAGCCGTTGGGATAGAAGTTCGTGCCGCCGTCTTCGTAGAAGTTGACAATCGTCCGCTCCATCCAGTCGAGGTACTTCGGGTCCTTTTTCAGCCTGTACATCTCCTTCCAGAGGCCGATCACCTGCGGACCGTTGTAGAGCCGCTTGAAGCGCGGGTCCTTGCCGATGCCGTCGTAGACGGCGCAGGTGTCGGCGTCGAAGAACTCGCGCAGGGCAAACCGCTCCCAGAGGTCGAGCGCCCTTCTCGCCGCCGCGTCCTCGCCGTGCCGCTGCAGATACTTCGCGATCATGAGCGGCATGGCCGTCCGTTCGCGACAGGCGTTCATGTCGCGCCATTCCGCCGAGAAGCACTGCCGTTCGTCCTCGTTGTCGTAAGGGAGGAAGGCGCCATAAAGCGGACTATTCTCGTCAAGGCACTGCTGTTTTTCGACAATGAACCTGACGCGGGCGCGAACGAGATCGTCGAGCGCCGGCGAACAGAATCCCGTGGCGCGGGCAATGCGCCCGTCGGCAAGACGGAACTCAAAGGCGTATTCGCCGACGCCCTTCTCGGGAGCACGCGTCTCGCGGCGAACCTTCCCGTCCGGCTCGGCTATCGAAATCCGGAACAGCTCGTCCGGGAAGATCGTCTCCTCGTCGAACTCCACCACCGATCCGCCATGCCGGAGCAGCGCGGCGTTGAAGCCGCCCTTTGCGTCGTATGCCGCAAGCGTCCAGGCGACGGCCGCGGTCCCGCCCGGCTGAAGAACCAGCGGATCGGGGTGGAGGACTATGTCGCCGCGGTCGTTCGAGCCTTCGGCGGCGACGCGGCGGACGGAGTACCAGTCGAGCGAGCCCTCGTTCAGCACCAGCGCAAGCTCCGTCGGGAACGGTCCCATCTTCACCGCCCGCACCCACGAGTTGCCGCCGCCGCACCAGACATGGGCCGAACAGCGCCGGCGGATGCATTCGTCCGCGCCCGCATAGTCGTCGTTGAAGGTCGCAAGGATGCCGAGGTCGCCGCGCCCGAAGTAAAGCGGCGCCTTCGAGACGTTAGTGAAGACGTACCGCTCCTTCAGCGCGTCGCGCGTCAGCTCCCGGAACACCTCGGCGCGGAGAATGCCGTTGTCATAGACGGAGACGACCCTGTCGCCCTCCTCGCGCATCCCCCTGAACGGAAGCTTTTCCGAGTCGCGGAACGCCGCGCCGGTCCAGCCGTCGCGTCCACCGATCTTCTTCACGTTCGTCCGTATCTCGCCCCAGCTCTCGAGTCCGCTGATCCAGTTCATCCGGTCCGCGTCGCCGTTGACGACCAGCGAGGCAAGCGCACCGTTCGCCGAGTTCCACGCAACGGCGAAACATTCGTTCGAGCGCGCGACATCGGCCCGCGCCGCCAGCGCCAACGCGGCGGAAGCGGCGAAAGGCGCTATGGAGCTTATGCGCATGGTGTTGTTCGGTTGTGGAACAATGTCTCCGCGCCGAGGTCGATATTCTCGATGCGCACGTCGCTCCAGCCGCATGGCAGCGCGAACGCCACCACGTCGCCGGCGCGCTTCTTGTCCCCCTTCATCGTTTCGTCGATGCGGTTGCGGTCGATCTCCGGGGGGATCTCCGTCGGCAGTTCCTCGGACGCAAACCGCGCGGCAATCTCCGCCGGCCAGGACGCAGGCGCAAGGCCGCGCCGCGCCGCGATGCGAGCCTCCTCGCAGCAGCCGATCGCCACCGCCTCGCCATGCGAAATCCTGTACCCGGAAAGCGCCTCCACCGCGTGACCGACGGTGTGGCCGCAGTTGAGCACCATCCGCCGCCCGGTGCGCTCGAACGGATCCTCCTTCACCACCCCCACCTTGACCGCAAGGTTGGCCGCGATCTCTTCCGCCGACGGCATGCCGCCCGCGGCACCGGGGAGCCTGCCGCCCACCAGCTCGTGCTTGACCATCTCCGCGCGGCCCTGGCGCAGCGTCTCCGGCGGCAAGGTGGCGAGGAAGTCCGCGTCCACCACCACCAGCCGCGGCGAATGGAACGCCCCCACCAGGTTCTTGCCCTCCGGAAGGTCGAAGCCCGTCTTGCCGCCGGTCGAGGCGTCCACCATCGAAAGCAGCGTCGTCGGCACGTTGATCCAGTCCATCCCGCGCATCCAGGTCGCGGACGCAAAGCCGACGATGTCGCCGGTCACGCCGCCGCCGACCGCCGCCACCCGGTCGCGCCGACCCAGCCCCGCTGCGGCAAACGCGCTCCAGAGCGATGAGACGGTGCCGACGTTCTTGTGGCGCTCGCCGGAGGGAATGGACGCGACCAGCCGCGCGCCGCCGTCGCCGAACAGCCCGGGATACAGCCGCGCCACCGTCTCGTCCGCCGCCGCGCGCTCGCCCGCGAGCACCGCGCCCGCGATACCGCGCCCGACCACCACCAGCGAGTTGCCGAGGTCGAACCATCCCTCGATCCGCCGCGGAAACGACGCGTAGTGCGCCGCGCGCTCACGGGCGCGGTCGCCGAGCGGACGCGACCCCGGCGCCGCGCCGAGCCGCCGCTGAAGCTCCTCGTCGGACGGCGTGCGCAGGCAAAAGACCTCGCCCGCGCGCTCGCAGAGCCAGCGGTTCGCGTCGCGCAGCAGCGAACCGCCGCCCAGCGACACAACCGCCGCGCCATCCGCCGCGCAGACCGCCGCGAGCGCGGCGGCTTCGCGGCCGCGGAAACCAGCCTCGCCCTCGGCCGCGAAGATCTCGGGGATCGACCGCCCGGCCGACGCGGCGATTTCCGCGTCGAGGTCGACGTGCCGCGCGCCCAGCGCCCCGGCGAGCAGTGCGCCCAGCGTGGTCTTGCCCGATGCCGGCGCGCCGTAGAGGAAGATCTTCTTCATGCGCCCCAGATCCTCCGCTGCGCCCGCGCCTGCGCCGCGAGCATCGTAAAGCCGTTCTCCACCCGGCAGCCCGCCGCCGCCGCGCGCTCCATCAGCGGCGTCGTCGCCGGCACGTACCTGAGGTCGTAGACGAGTTCGCTCCCGGTGAAGCGGTAGCCGGGGATCGGGTCGACCGGCGTCGCGTTGACGAGGACGTCGAAGCCCTGCGGCGGCGTCTCGCGGTGGAACACGCTGAAGCTCGCGCCCAGCGACTTCAGCGCCGCCTTCACCGCCTGCGCCGCGCCGCCGTCGCCCAGCACCGCCACGGACTTTCCGCGCAGGTCGCCGGCAAACGCCGTGAGCGCCTCCGCGAACCCCTCGACGTCGGTGTTGTAGCCAATGTACTTCCCGCCCGCGCAGACCACCGTGTTGACCGCGCCCACCTTCTTCGCAAAGCCGTCGATCTTGTCCAGAAGCGGCATGATCTCGATCTTGTGCGGGATCGTCACCGCCATCCCCTTCATCCCCATCGCCTTCATAAAGGCCAGCGCCTCGCGCGCCGTCTTCGCCGGGAAGGGAACCATCACCGCGTCCTCGTCCTCCGCTGCGAACGCCGCGTTGTGGAGCTCGGGCGAGCGCGTCTTCTCGAGCGGCCAGCCGGTCACGCCGAAAAGCGCCGCGGACGGCGACACGGTGCGGAAGCGGTAGTCGCGCACCAGCTCGGACGGCGTCACGTGGCCGATTCCGTCGAGCCCGCCGACCGAGGCGTAGGTCCACGCCGAGCCGAGGCGCGACGCGAGGACCCGCGTCGCCAGCCCCTGCGCGCCCATCGCGCAGACGATGAAGCCGCCGCCGGAAACTCCGGCCATCTCGTCAAACACCTTTGCCACGTCGTCAAGGCCGCGCGGCATGAAGGCGACCTTCGCGATGTCGCCGCTCCTGCCGAGCTTCTTCAGCGTCTCCGCCAGGTTCTTCACCGGACCGTTGAACTTGTGGAGCGACCGCACCACCTTCGCGTTGGCGGCGTGGGCAAGTTTCAGGAGCTTCTCGCCACCGAACCCCTCCTCGAAGTCCACATAGTCAAAACCACCCTTTGCGTTCTCCTTGACCACCGTAGCCTTGGCGAAGGTGGTTGCGGCGAAAATCTTCTCGAAGAACTTCGCCCGCTCGCCCTCGGCGCCCTTGTACGCTCCGCCGTCGCAGACGCGGCGGAAAGTCAGCACGGCCGGCACCTTCCACGAGGCCTCCTTCGCCAGCATCTCCGGGAACTTCGCGGCCTTCGCGCGCTCTTCTTTCCGGAGCAGGTCGACGCGCAGCTCCACCATGTCGGCGAAGTAGCGCTGGGACCGGAACTGCCCGATGTCCTCTTCCAAAGTCTTGCCGGTGAGCGTCAGGCAGATGCGCGGACGCGCCGCCTCGTCGGCGAGGACCGCGTCCATCACCGCGAGCGCCGTCGCCGCCTCCACCACCGGCACCGCTCTGAGCACAATGCACGGGTCGTGCCGCCCCTTCATCTCGAGCCGCACCTGCTTCATCGTCCTGAGGTCCACCGAGTTCTGCCCCACGAACACGGTCGGGGTTGGACGCATCGCCACCGAGAACACCACCGGCATCCCGTAGGTGCGCCCGCCGAGGATTCCGCCCTGGCGCAGCGTGGCGGTGACGACCCGCCCGTCCTTGACGCAGAACTGGTCGTTGTACCTCGACCCCGACGTGGCGCAGACCGGCCGGTAGCCGGGATTCTCGCCGAATACGACGCCCTTCACGCCGGGAATGCCGAACATCGCCGCGGAAATGCCAGCCTCGAGTCCCTCGAAGAGCGGACCGCCGAGCCCCGGCGGCAGCCCCTCGACCGAGCAGCCGACGACCCCGCCGACGGAATCGCCGCGCTCGCGCGCCTTCAGGACCGCCTTCTCGTGGTCCTTCTCCGTGCCGCCGGAGACGTCGCCGATCGCCGCGATATGCGCGTGGACGGCGATGCCGCGCCGCGCCAGCCACTGCAGCGCGAGCGCGCCGGCGGCGCAGAGCGGCGCGGTGAGGCGGCCCGAGTTCTTGCCGCCGCCGGTCGGAATACGCCCCGTCTCGATCCACTGGCCGAAGTCGGCGTGGCCGGGACGCGGCACCGTGCGCTCCGCGCCGTAGTCGCCGGGCCGCGCGTCGCAGTTCGCGATTTCGCCGCGGATGGTCCCGCCGCCGGTCACGCCGTCCGGCCCGATTCCCGAAACCCACTTCACCTCGTCCGCCTCGCGCCGCGCGGTGGAGAGCGCGTCGCGCCCGGGCGCGCGGCGCGCCATGAACGCGGCGAGCGCGGCGCGGTCCACCGCGAACCCGGCGGGAAATCCGTCGAGCGCAAAAGACATCTTCCGGGCGTGCGAAGCGCCGCGGATGTCGAGGCGGAGAAAACGACCGAAGCTCATTTGAGACCTTTTTTCGAAAAAATTTTGTGTATTATACCATATTTTCCGCCCCGGCGAAGGTAACGAACGGCAACCTCTGCCAAAATCGGCACCGTTAAAACAGCCGCAGAACCGCCTACGCTGGACTTCTACGCCCGTCAGTCGGCGAGGACCTTTACCACCACCTTGCGGATGCGGCGCGGGCCGTCAAGCGAGAGGCACGGCGCATGGGCGCCGCGCGGCGGCATGAAGACCGCGAACTCGCCAGGCTTCACGGTCTTGAGCTCGCACGGAAGATCGATGAATCCAATGTCCTTCCCGGCGTCGAACGGGAAGTCCGGCCGCGTGGGGTCGAGCTCGGCCACGCCGAACGTCTCCGCCGCCGAGAGCGGCGCCTGGACGTCGATGTACCTGCCGTGGGCCTCGACGCGCTGCGGTCCGGGGGCGGCCGGCTTGAGGTCCAGCTCCTGCACCATCGCGAACACCGCGGCCTTCTCGCCCGGCGCGCCGGCCTCGAGCTCGTAGGTGCCGCAGGCGAGCGTGTCGAGGTCCTTCCTCCGCAGGAAGTCGAACGCCTTCTTCAGCCGCGGATGGATTTTTTCCAGCTCGGCGGTGTCCGACACCTTGCCGAAGTAGTGGTGCGTCGCCAGCCGGTGGACGGAGACGTTCTTGACTGCCGCGTCCTTCGCCGACGCGGACGAGACCACGAGCGCGAGTTCGCCATCCCCTTCGACCGCGGCAAACTCGATCGCGTACCTGAGCGGGCGGTCGGCGCCGAGGCCGGCAACGGCAAAGCCGCCCTTGACGACGCCCGCGGCGTTCACTACCTCGGCGCGCGCATCGGCGTCGACGCCGAGCGAGAACGCCACTGTGTAGCGGTCGCCGGGTGCACCGGCGAAGGCGGAGCCGTCCAGCGCGCAGCGCCAGCCGTTGCCGCGGCGCTCCGCCGGCGGCGCTCCGGACCATGTCCGCCGCCACGCGCCCTGCGCGGCGGGGCAGGCGACGACCTGCCGGATCGACTCCCCGAGCTCGCCGGCGAAAGACTCGGGCGTCACCACCACCCGGATGCGGTTCCAGCCGGACGAAACCGCCGCGGAGAACGTGGCCGCCTTCGGCCGCGTCGTCTTATTCCAGTCCCCGAACCTGCCGGGCAGGTCCCACGCCCCGCGCACGTCCTGCCGCGCCAAGAGCCGGCCAGCGTCGTTTTCCGTGACGTCGTAGACCTCCACGCGGTAGCGCCAGGTGAACGAGACTGCGTCCATCTTGCCGCAGGCCTCCTGGAAGCCGACCTCGAGCGCATCGTCGGCGTTGCGCCGGACCGTCAGCTTGCGACACTGCTTGCTGAAGTAGCCGGTCTCGCAGCGCGAGGCGAGCTTGTCCGCGCCGAACGCGGCGTTTTGCGGGTCGTGCGGCAGCTTCACGCTCCAGGTCGGCACCGTCGTCTCGCCGGTGGCGACGTCATGGCGGGTGAAGTCGACCCTGTCGTCCCAGACGTGCATCAGCACCACTTCGCGGTTGGTCGCGGTGTTCCGCTGGTTGCTGACGTACGGCTCGGCGTACTCGCCGAGTCCGCCGGCCTCGAGCGCCGTGAACCCGCCCTGCCAGATCGAGCGCACGTCGCGCGGCGAGGTGCGGCCGCCGGAGACCGCCACCACGCCCGGAAAGCGGTCGAGGAACTGGCGCATCGACCCGCCGTCGGCGTAGGCCGCGCCTTCGCCGGGGCTGGCGGAGGTACCGGCGGTGCCTTCCGCCGCGCGCGGCTGCAGCACGAACACCGGTCCCGCCGTCCGGTCCGCGGCGGCCTTGGCGACAAGCTCCTCGTAGCGCGTCCGCTCGGGGCGGTCGGGCGCGACGACGAGTGGGTAGCCGGCGAGGTCGAGCCGCTCGCAGGCGGAGCCGACGAAGACCTCGCGCGGGGGACGGTTGGTGAACACCCCGTCGCGCAGCGCGGCGTAGTCGGCGGACTCCGCGCCGTCCGGTCCGCCGGTGTGCAGGATGGCGTCGACGCCGTGGTCGCGGAAGAAGCAGAGCGCCTTCTCGGTCAGCGCGCGCGTGCCGGCGGAGGCGTCGGCGAGGATGCCGACGACTGCCTTCGGGCGCTCGAGCCGGCAGGACACGGTGGCGATGGTGTAGGGCTTGATCGTGAGCTCCTCCGCGTCGGTCTCGTAGTCCTCCTCCCAGCTCGGCTTGGGCTCGCCGGGGATCATGTGGCACTGCACGTACTTGGCGGGGCAGCTGTAGGTGCGGACGCGGCGCTTGCCCGCGATGCGGAAGCCGGGGAACTCGAACTTCTGGTGCCATTCGGCGTGGGAGGAGTTGCAGACGAGCAGGTTGACCGAGGAACGGTCGGGGCTCGCCGCCGCCACCCAGGTCGGTCCGCCGCCGGAGTCGGGGTACTTGTCCCCCTGGCCGCCGGAATACCATTTCTCGTACCTGCCGGTGCCGCCGTAGAAGCAGACGCCGGTCCAGTCCCGCTCCGGGTCCTTGACCCTCTCCCAGCCGCCGAAGGCGCAGATGAGCGGATGGCCCTGCAGCGCCTCGTTGTAGAGGCGGAACATGGGGCCGGCGGGACCCACCTCGATGCGGGGGTGTCCGGTGAAGTCGGGGTCGGTGAAGTCGCGCCCGGCGGGGTCCCACTGCACCTGCCAGGAGCCGTGGCCGTTGGCGATGGAGAAGCCGCCGGAGATGGAGCTCGCGGTGTGGAGGTTGGAGCCGTCGAACATCGGCGCGGCGGTGGAGGAGAGGATGTAGTGGGCCTTGGTGAGGGTGGACGAGAACATCTGCTGGCAGCGGTCGTCCTCGTCGGAGCGCTCGCGCCACTCCGAGATCCACACCCGCAGATGGGCGATCTCGGGGAACGCCTTGGCGAAGTTGCGGATGCGGGTGTAGCCGCAGGGGCCGAGTCCGTCGGCCACGTTGCCGCCGTAGAAGTGGTAGATGACGTGGGTGCAGAGGTGGAGGTAGTTGGACGACGCCACGATGAACCGCCCCGACCACTGGTTGACCTTGTTGAAGCCGTAGTAGCTGCCGCCCTCGAACCACTTGTCGACGGCGGTGGAGCGGCGGCGGACCGCCGCGACGTCGGGGTCGCCCTCGCGGTATTCGGCGATGGCGATGCCGACGCCGGCCTCGGGGAAGATGCGCTTGATCTCCGGCACGATCTCGGCCCAGCGCGCGGCGGAGCCCTCCGGGTCGTCGCCCCAGTATGGCTCGTTGCCGAGCTCGAAGCCGACCACCTGGTCGCGGTAGCCGTTGTCGACGATCCACTGGACGTATTCGGCGATGCCCTTCTTCACATCCTCGATCCGGCTGCTGGACGCGCCGTTCTGGTAGTTGGTGACGGCGCTGGTGTTCTCGAGGCAGAGCAGGTTCCGCACCCCGTGCTTCCGGCACCAGTCGAAGTAGATCGCCGGGTCGTGGAACTTCTTCGCGTACGCCGCCTTCACCGCCGGGTCCTTGGTGCGGACGAGCACCATCGCCTGCTGCCAGCCCTGGCTGGCGCCGTAGGTGCGGTCGTACCAGTAGCCGCCGGCGCGGCAGACGTCCCAGGTCCTGTCCGGCTCCTTCACGAAGAACTGCTCGAAGTTCGCCCAGTTGTCGTGGCCGAGCGAGCCGCTGTACCCGATGCCGGCGCCGGCGCGGATGCAGCGCTGGTCCTTGACCGGCGGCTTCGCGACGTCGACGGCGATGGTCGCGGAGGACGCGAACGGCAGCAGTGCGGCCGCCAGCGCGACGACGCGGCGGCGGACGGGGAAGGCGCCGACGAGGACCAGCGCCGCGGTGCCGACGACCATCGCCAGGTTGACGTGCAGCACCTGCGGCAGGTCGAGGAGCCGCGCGCCGAAGACGACCCAGGCGACGGCGAGGACGCCCACCGCCGTCGCGACCGCCGCCTGCGCGGAGCGCGTGCGGCGCGAAAACGCGCCGATGAGGAACAACCCCAGCATGCCGCCGGAGAGGACGCTCTGGAGCGCCCACCAGGTGGTGAGCACGCTCGTCACGTTCATCACCGCAAGCGCCACCCCGACCGCGAAGAGCCCCAGCCCCACCGTCGCCAGCCGCAGGAAGACCACCTGCGCGCCCTCGCTCCCCCTCGCCCGCGCGGAAAAGCGCTTGGCGTAGTCCTCCAGCAGCACCGTCGCCCCGGAGTTGAGCGTCGAGGAGACGGTGGACATCGCCGCGGCGATGATCGCCGCCACCAGCAGCCCCGACACGCCGGTCGGCAGCCGGTGGATGATGAACCACGGGAAGACCGCGTCGGACTTCGCGAGCACCTCAGCCGGCACCATGCCGGGATGGGACTTCACCCACGCCCAGAGGAGCGTCCCGATCGCCACGAACACGAGGGAGACGGGCAGGTAGAGCATCGCCCCCGAGAACATCGACCGCACCGCCTCGCGGTCGGACTTCGCCGCCACGTAGCGCTGGGTGTAGGTCTGGTCGATGCCGAAGTTCTGGAGGTTGAGGAACACCCCGTAGGCGAAGGTCACCCAGAACGTCTCGCTCCCCCAGTCGCGGAGCGAGAAGTCGCCGAGCGAGAGCTTGCCGGCGTCGAACGCCGCCGACACCCCGGCGCAGAGGCCGTCCGGCAGCGTGAAGGCGATGACCGCGAGCGAGAGGAGCGCGCCGGCGATGAGCACGACCGACTGCACGACGTCGGTCCACACCACCGCGTGGAGCCCGCCCATCATCGAGTAGAGCATCGTGGCGACGCCCACGACGCAGATCACGAGCGGCATGTCCACCCCGAGGAGCGTGTTGAGGACGAGCGCCAGCAGGTAGAGGATCATCCCGCTCCTGACCGACTGCATGACCAGGAAGCACCCGCTCGCGTAGAGCCGCGACCACGCGCCGAAGCGCGCCTCGAGGAAGGAGTACGCCGAGGCGCTCGTCTGGCGGCGGTAGAACGGCACGAACCACACCGCCGCCGCGCAGGCCGCGAACGGGATCGAGAACGAGAGGACGAGCGCGTTCCAGTTCGAGAGGTACGCCTTGGCCGGCAGCGCGAGGAAGGAGATGGAGCTGACGTAGGTCGCGAACACCGAGAGCGCGAGCGCCCAGCCCGGCAGCCTGCCGCCGGCCTTGGTGAACTCGTCGGCCCGGTCCCTGCCCCGGCGGAAGTAGAAGCTGCATCCGAAGAGCGTGGTGGCGACGAGGTAGACGAGGACTACGGCGACGTCGACATTCATCGCCGCCAGCCTCCGCGCGCCGAGTCGATGGCGCGGCGGAACCCGTCCATCATCGCGTTGGTGTCGTTCCGGACCCCGAGGTAGTCCACCCCGCGCCGGCGCCAGTCCTCGAAGTCGCCCTCGGCGTAGGTGCCGAGCAGCAGCCCCTTCGCCTTGACCTTGGCGCAGGCCTCGTCGAGCGCCGCGGCGACCTCGGGGTCGTGGAACTGGCCGGGCTTGTTCATCGACATCGAGAAGTCGTAGGGGCCGACCATCACCGAGTCAACGCCAGGCACCTCGAGGATGCGGTCGAGCCGGCGCGCGGCGTCGATGTGCTCGAGCTGGATGACGACGAGCGGGTCGCGGGCAGAGGCCTCGAGGTACGCGTCGGTGTCGGCCGCGCCGTAGGCCCAGCCGCGCCGGTAGCCGCAGCCACGGTTGCCGCCGTGGACCGGATAGCGGCACGCGGCGACGGCCTTGGCCGCGTCGGCCTCGTCCATCACCATCGGCACGATCACCCCCGCCGGCGCGAAGTCGATGATCCGCTTGATCTCGGTGTGGTCGCAGGCGGGGACGCGGTAGAACGCCGCCACCCCGGTGCCCTTCACCGCCATCAGGTGCAGGAACGCCGTGTTGCGGTCCATCTCGCCGTGCTCGCCGTCGATCCAGACGAAGTCGAGGCCGGAGGCGCAGGCGACCTCGGTCACCGCCGGGTCCGAAAAGGTTATGCACGCCCCCAGCGCCGGACCCGCCGTACGCGCCTTTTCGAGGAACCGCTCGAGGTTGTTGATTTCCATGGCTTTGTCCTTGAGTTGACTGGCGTGTATTTTACCATATCCGGGGCCGGGACGGCAATTGCCAAAAGTCCAGTGGAAAATGAAGCCGGTTTTATGGTATAATCCGTCCGCTATGCACATCAAGGGAATTAGGTTCGGCTTTCCGCCGATCACGAGGCTCGGCGTACTCGACGACCGCAAGGCGCACATCGTGCGCTGGAACAGCCACTCCGGCTGCGAAATCCACTTCATGCTCAGGGGGCACTTCACCTGGGGAATCGAGGACTCCGGCCACCGGGAGCGCAAGGTCTCGGTCTCGGGCGGCTCGTTCGTCGTCATCCCGCCGAAGGTCCAGCACCGCGCGGACGAAAGCGTGGGCAACCCCTCCTCCCGCATCGGCGTCATCTGCGAGCCGCCGAACATGATCGACTGGGGCGGCTGCCGCTGCGCCTTCTCGAAGGAGGAGCTCGCCAGCGTCTACGCGCGCATCGCAGCCGGCGCGCCGAAGACGCGGCGCATCTCGCCGCCGCTGATGCGCGTGCTCAAGGACATCCGCAGAGACGCGTCGGCGTTCAAGGCAACGGACGAAGGCGGCCACCTGCACCTGCGCATCCTCTGCGAGCTGATGCTCGCGGAGACCGCCCGGGCCTGCGACAACGCGGACGACAACAGCTTCGCCACCGACGACGAGTCGGGCCCGGTCGTCGTCCAGCGCGTGGGCGAATGGATCCGCGAGCACTACGCGGAGCCGATCTCCAACGAAAGGCTGGTGAAGCTCGCCGGCTACGGCAAGAGCCGGTTCTTCACCCTCTTCTTCGCGGAGACCGGCCTCACCCCGCACAGCTTCCTGCTGCGCGTGCGCCTGCAGAACGCGAAGCGGATGCTGCGCGAGAGCCGCGGGACGCCGGTGGACAAGATCGCCGCGGCGGTCGGGTTCGACTCGCCGCTGACGTTCGCCTCGGCGTTCAAGCGCTACTTCGGGGTACGGCCGGACGCCTGGCGCCGCCGCAACCCGAAGAGCTGACCCTTTTAACCATCCTAGCGCATCCGCTAGTTTGGTATTTACCATTCTAGCGTTGCCGCTAGTTTGGCATAGACATCGCAATGCCGATATGCTATTAAGTGCCGCGGGGACAGTCCCCACTATTCTTAGAAGCCGGCCATCTCCTTTAGGCGCTGCTCGAGCAGCTTCGCGTCGTCGGCCGGGAGGCCCTTCGCCCTGAACAACCACGCGCGGTTCGCCGCGGCGTCCGTCTCGACCAGGTACCCTTCTGCGCGCGCGCATTCGATCGCCGCCTCGTCGAGCCGCTTCGGGTCCTTGCCGATCGCCTCGCAGTGCTTTCGCGCCGGCAGGTTCTCCTTCACCTCCGGATGCCCGGGATAGCCGTCCGGCAGCACCATGAAGACCTTGCCGCGATCCACGCCGCAGCACTCGACGGACGGCGCCGCGCCATTCTGCGCCCCGGACTTGGCGGACTTCACCGCGTCGTTCACCAGCTGGCGGCCGATGTGGACGCGCCACCACTCGTCCCACTTCCTGAGCCCGATCATCACCGTGCCCACCGACCTCGGCGGGACGACGATCTTGTGCTCCTTGCGCGGGTTGCCGTCCGACTCCTGCTCCCAGTTGAGCCGCCGCCACGGCTTCTCCTCGCCGGGCACCTCGCGCATATTGACGAACTCCTCGTCGCAGGTTATGAAGCGGTGGGTCTTCGAGAGCAGCCGGTAGCCGTAGCAGGAGACCGGGACCTCAAGCCGCTCGTTGGTGCCGTTGGCCACGAGAATGCACAGCGACGAGCGATGAGGGTTGACAAGCGCCGTCCACTGGCAGTTGCCGTCCTTCGCCCCCTTCGCCTCATAGCCCGCCGACGCCCAGAAGACGCCTGGATGCCCGACGCCGCTTATCCTCCCGCCGAAGCCTACGACAACTGGATGGGTCTTCACCGCCTGGGTGTAGAGCGAAAACACCGCGCCGATGCACCCCTGCTCGTAGACCTGGGTGTTGCCGCCGATGCGCTTGAGGTCGCGCCCGTTCTCCCACGAGTCGTAGTATTGGCCCCACTTGCCGTTGCACGAGACGTAGAAGACGCCGGAAAGCGAGGTGAGCTCGTGCATCGTGAAGCCGTCCAGCTCCGGCTGGCAGAACGCGGTCTGCGCGTACATCGCCGACCAGATGGCGTAGTGGAACTTGCGCTGCAGCTGCAGGTTCTCGTCCGACCACGGACGCCACTCCGTGATCCACCAGCGCTTGTCCGCGACCTCGGGGAACATCTTCGCGAACCTGCGGAAGCGCCCGAAGCCGCTGTAGCTGCAGCCGTACGCGCCGGCCGCGCCGTAGACATGGTAGATGACGTGGGTGACGTTGGTCAGGTCGTCGCCCATGGCCTTCACCACCCTTGCGCTCCAGCGGTTGAGGTTGTTGGCCTTGAAGTAGTCGGACGAGAGCTTGCCCTCGCCGAGCAGCCGGGACTTCACCGCCTCGATGTCCGGGTCTCCGTCGACGTACTCCGCAAGCGGCAGGCCCACCTTGGCCTTCGGCATCTCGGCGCGGATGACGGCGAGCAGCTGCTTCCAGTAGGCGGCGAATCCCTCGGGGTCCTTGCCGTAGAACGGCTCGTTGCACATCTCGAAGCCGGCGACGCACTCTTCGTAGCCGTTCTCCTTGATCCACCTGAGCAGTTCCTCGAGCAGTCGGCGGTTCTTCTCCTCGCCGTTCCAGATGTTGAGGCAGACTATCGCCTTGATGCCGTAGTCCTTCCAGAAGGAGAAGATGTACTTCGGGTGGATCCACGAGCAGCGTCCGTTCCCGTCAAGGGTCCACTCCTTGCCAGGGTTCTTCTCGATGCCGCGGAAGATGTCCACCATCCCGCACGGCCTCACCAGCCACACGCCGCTTTCGCGGAATGCCCTCGCGGTTGCCTCGCGGCAGTCCACGTAGGAAAGCTTGAGGTCGGCAAAGGTGCCGCCCATCTCGCCCGAAAGCCCGAGATCGGGCGCCGTCGTCGACTTGGAGATGTCCTTGACCGCCTCGCCGGCCGGTTTTACCTCGATCACGAACGGCTTCTGCTCCGACGCCGACACCACTCCGCAGGCCGCCGCGGCGACAAGGCAAACGGCGCCATACGCGAGTTTCCCCGCCAAGTTCTTCATTCTACCTCCTTTTTCATGTCCGAGCTCATATAATTCCCGTTAAACGAAATCCGCCACCTCGCATGTAAAGAATCTTTCAGCGGCCATGCCCTGTCCTCCAATCAGATACGGCTTGGCAAGGGGGTGTCTGGCCTTGAACTCCTTCATCCCCGACACGCTGTCGGCATCAGCCGACTTCACCTCAAGCGCGGCAATGCGATCTCCCTTCTGCAGAACAAAGTCAACCTCCTTGTTGCCGGCGTTCCAATAGCGCAGTTGGATGTTCTTTCGCCGGCAACCCGGCATGAGATGTGCGCCCACTGCAGACTCGAATACGCGGCCCCACAGATCGTGGCGCGCACGAAGCTCGTCAAATCCGTATGGAAGCATCGCCGTCATCAGCGCCGTGTTGCAGACAGTCAGTTTTGGGCTGGACGCCTTGGCCCTGACCGGCTCGTCGTAGTATTTCTCTATTCCCGCGACAAGCCCCGCCTCGCCCAGAAGCCGAAGATAGTGCGCAAGCGTCGTGGCGTTTCCTGCATCCTGAAGCTGCCCCAGCATCTTCTGATAGGACAATATCCTTGACGAATACATGCAGGCAAGCGCAAACAGCTGGCGCAGGAGCGCAGGCTTGGCAATGCGCTCAAGCTGAAGTATGTCACGGCTTATGCTGGGCTCGATTATGGAATCTCGCAAATACGTTCGCCAACGTTCCTCGTCCTTTATGTATGGGACCGCCCCGGGATATCCGCCGAACAGCACGTAATCGTCAATCGAGAAGCCAAAGGCGTCGTGCATGTCCGCGTATGACCAATGCCATGCCTCAATCATCTCGTACCGGCCTTCAAGGCTCTCGTTCAGACCCCGCTGGAGGAGCAGTCGCGAACTCCCCAGGATAAGAACCTTCAGCGGGACGTCTTCGAACGTGTCTTCATCCCAAAGACGCTTGACCAGTTCCGACCAGCCGACGACCTTTTGGATTTCATCGATCACGAGAAGATACTCTCCAAGCGACTTTGCCTGAATGCGCGCATCCTGCCACTCGCTCTCCAACCATGCGAGGGGATCGATTCCCAGCCCCTCCGCAAGACGGTACGTAAACGGCTTGCCATAGTGCCTAAGCACCTGCTTGACAGCCGTCGTCTTGCCCACCTGACGAGGCCCGGCGACAACCTGGATGCGAAGCCGACCTTCATTAAGGCGACCAGCGATAATTCCTACCAATGGCAGTTCATACATAATCATTCACCTCACTGAACAAATTTGTTCAACGGAGCGAATTATATCATAAACTATGCCTGATATGCAATAGCGGCTATTATAGCTCCACTTTTACGAGCCTACTTCCGCTTCGGCGCGCGGCGCGTCCTGAAGGTCACGGTCTGCACCGTATGCGGCTTGATCGTGACCGGCAGCGTCGTCGCGACCGACTTGATGCCCTTGTAGGCCGACATGTCGGCCGTCCAGTAGCCGCGCGAAGTGTCCTCCCAGCAGAGCGCGCGCCACGGCTTCTCCTCGCCGGGGATCTCGTTGCAGTCGAGGAACTCCTCGGGGCAGGTGACGGTGCGGTAGGTGGGCGCGGCGAACTCGCGCTCGTCGATGGTCAGGTTCACCTTCTCGGGCGTGGACTTGGAGTTCACCATCAGCAGGCAGAACTTGTCGCGCCCGGGGTTGGTGGCAAGCACCCACTCCACGTCGCCGCGCACCTTCGGGACGTCCTGCCTGCCTTCGTGGATCGCGCGGCGGCGCGCGTAGGTGTCGTCCATCAGCCGCGCCGAGGCGCACCAGTCCCAGTCGCCGCCCTTCGCGTCGCCGATGCCGTGCGCGAGGAAGACGGGGCACTCGGCGATGCCCTCGCCGAGGGTGCGGTAGACGACGCCCATCGCGCCGACGTCGATGTGCGGCTTGCCGTAGCCGCTGCGGAAGTCGGGCAGCTCCTCCTGCGAACCGTTGTACCACTGGACGTACCACTTCCGGCCGTCGGACTGGTAGATCGCGCCCGAGAGCGCAGTGAGCTGGTGGTGGTTGAAGCAGTCCACCTCCGGCTGCGAAAGCGCCGTCAGCGTGTAGTGGCCCATCACCAGCGCCTCGCGGAACTGCCGCTGGCACTGGTTGTCCTCGTCGGAGCGCGGGCGGATCTCGGTCAGCCACCACTGCTTGCCCTTCAGCTCCGGGAACGCCTCGACGTAGTTGCGGAAGCGCTGGATGCCGTGGTAGGAGCAGCTGTAGGGCGTCTCCGCGCCGTAGGCGTGCCAGATGACGTGCGAGACGTTGTCGAGCGCGCCGATCTCCTTCATCTTCACCACGAACTGCGACGAGAACTTGTTGAAGTTCGCCGCGGTGAAGTAGGCGCCGGCGTGGGTCCAGTCGCGCTTGAAGTCCTGGTTGGACATCATGCGGTCGCGGATGTGCCTGATGTCCGGGTTGAGCTCGAAGAACTCGGCGATGTTGATGCCGAACTTGATGTCCTTGCCCCAGATCGCGATGCCGCCGTCGATGATCTTCTTCCAGACCGCGGCCTTCTGGGCGTAGCGGCTGTCGCCGTACGTCTCGTTGCCGCACTCGAAGCCGGCGACGACGCCCTTGTAGCCGTTGTCGACGATCCACTTGATGATCTCGAGGTTCTCGGCCACCGTCGCGTCGGCGTTCTTGTCGTCCTCGTGGCCGCACTCGAGGCAGACGAACACCTTGATGCCGTTCGCCTTGTAGAAGTCGAACGCGGCCTTCGGGTTGCTCGGGCGCTTCTTCGGGTCCTTCTCGACGCCGCGGCGGAACCAGCTGTTCATGCACTGGAGCCGCAGGAGGTTTGCGCCCGCCTCGCGGAGCTTGGTCGCCGTGTGCTCCCGGTTCTCGATGAACCAGTAGTCGTCGGTGCCGACGCTCCAGATGCTCTCCATCGCGGCGTTGAAGCCGATGCCGCGGTTGCAGCCGGCCTTGGACATGTCCTTGATCGGCTTCTGTCCGGCAGAGAGGTTGATGTTGACGTCAGCCGCCGCCGCGGCAGCCACCGATGCCGCGAGCGCGGCGATGATCATCCTGTTCATTTCGTTCCTTTCGTTGTTGGTGCTGAAACTGTCCGGTCCGTCACTCCTCGACCGCCGCGGCGGAAAGCCACTGGCCGCCGCTGCCCGGCGAGGTGAGGAGCACGATTTCGTTCCTGCCCTTCTTCAGCGCGGCCTCGAACCTGATGCCGTAGCCGAGGTTGCCGGTGAAGGGACGGTAGCTGTTCCTGCCGTCGGTCCCGTAGGCGGACGGCAGGCGCTCGCCGTTGACGAAGACATGGCCGTAGTAGTCGTTCTTGATGCGCACGAAGCGGCGGCAGTCCTCGGGGCAGTCGAGTTCCCAGCGCACGAACGCCGCGAGCGGCGGGTCGAACCTCGGACGCACGAACGCGATGTCGGCGCCGGTCGCCGCCGCCACGTCGACCGCCCCGTTCGGCGCCTTGACCGGCTTGGACGGCAGCGCGGCCATCTGGGCGAGCGGATTGTCCCCCTTCTTGACGAAGCCGTAGACCGTGGCCTGGGTGAGCACCCTGAGCTTCCGGTCCCTGGACTCGGCGCCGAACGGATCCCAGCGGCGCTGGGCGGAGGCGAACTTCGCCAGCAGCTCGGGCGACGGCTTCGTGCCGTTCTCGGCCGCGTCGAGCTGCGCGGCCCAGAGGCGCTTCTCGGCCTCCACCATGCGGTCGGTCTCCTCGACCCTGAAGCGCATCGACACGATGCTCGGGGTGGCGTTCGCCCAGGGACGGTAGCGCGAGTAGGTGTTGACGACGATCTCGCCGTCCTGCTTCAGGTGCACGCTCTGGTAGCCGCAGTCCCACGGGGTGCCGTGGTTGGGCACGAGCAGCACGAGGTACCCGCCCCGGCCGGAGCCGTCCCGGATCGACTCGTAGGGCCCGATCCAGCCGTAGACGTGCTGGTAAGAGAAGTCGAGGTTGCGGAAGACGACGAGGTAGCGTCCGTCGGGGAGCCGCTGGACGACGTGCCGGTGGCCGCGGATCGCCTCAGGCGCGGGCTCGGTCTTCGACCAGGTGAGGCCGTCGTCCTTCGAGAAGCACATCTGCGAGGGACCGCCCTTGTTCTCGCGCATGAGGCAGCAGATCTCGGCCTGGTCGGGCGAGTAGAACACCGCCGGCTCGCAGAGGTCGTATTTGGCGTCCTTCGCCACCTTGCGCGGCTTCTCCCAGGTGAGGCCGCCGTCGCGCGAGACGGAGCTCAGCACCTCGAGGGGGCTGCCGTCGCCGTTGGCGTCGGCGCCGCGGTGGAAGACGCCGAAGTAGGAGCCGTCCCTGCGCTGCATCATGCCGAAGAAGGAGATCACGCACGCGAAGTCGGCGCCCAGCGGCGGCATGTACTTCCAGGTGAGGCCGTCGTCCTCGCTCATGATCGAGGGCATGGCCTCGGCGAGGGGGCGGTCCTTCGGGCCGCGCGTGCCGTCGCCGATTTCGGCGTAGCCGAGGAAGACGCGGATCCTGGCCCTGCCTGACGCGGGGTCGACGAATCGGAAGGCGACCGGCGCGTCGTGCAGCCGGCGGAACTCGGCGGGGATGACGTCGTCGATGCGCTTCCAGGTGAGGCCGCCGTCGACGGACTTCGCCGTCGGGCCGGCGGGGCCGCCGTGGGCGAGGTCCCAGAAGCAGTAGAAGGTCTTCTCGTCCGGCAGCATCACGCTCGACGGATGCGCGTCGTAGAACTGCGACTCATTCACCGCGACGACGCGCGAGGGATAGTCGTCGAACGCCACCGTGGGGAGCCCGTCGCCGCCGCAGGTCGCCAACGACCTGAGCTGGCGGCGGTAGAGCGCGTCGGCGGCCTTGACGTCCGGTAGCCACGAGCCGCGGCAGTTCGGCCTGCCGTATCTGACGCGGTAGAAGCCGAAGGTGGAGCCGGCCTTGAGCGAAGCCCACGGGCCGATCCACGCCATCATCCTGAAGCCGTAGACCTTGGCATCGGGCTCGAACGGGTTAACGTGGGCGATGACCACGCGCCCGTCGTCGAGCGCCGCCGCCACCGGGTCGAAGCCGACCATGCCCACGGGAATCGGGCCGTGCTTAGTGGCGCCGGCGCCGCCCTCCTTGTACGAGACCCAGCCCGGGACGTTCTTGCTGCTCCCGAGGTAGAGGCTGACCGTGTCGCCGCCTGGGGCGGTGAACTCGACGCTGTTGCGCTGGGCCGGCTTCGCCTCCGCGATCGGGCCGTCGTAGTCGATGGAGAGGAGGTCGGTCGCCCGGTAGGGCACGGCCGCGGCCAGCGAGGACGCGGCAAACATCGCGGCGAACAGCATCCCGGACAGGAACGGACGGACGAGAATGGAGTTCTCTGTTTTCATGTTGCGCATTATACCAAAAACCGCGCCGCCTTGCCCTATAGGAAAGTCCAGTGGAAAATGGCTCGCACTCCGCCGCGCCCCAATGCCACTACGCATCAGCCACCAGCCTGAGATTACGGTGCGGACGAAATCCTATATGCCGCGGGGACAGTCCCGGGCATGCCTAATATGTGGATCACCTTCCCTCGGCTTCCCAGACCGCGGCGAATCCACCGCCCGCCGCAAGGCGAATCTTTCCGCGCGTCGCGGGGACGCGCTCCTCGCCGCGCACTACGTCCGTCGGCTTCTCGCCGTCCGACCAGTAGCGGCACCTGCCCTCGCCGGAGAGGAACGGCGCCGTAAGCTCGACTTCACGCGCCTCGTTTCCGTTCAGGACGCCGAGGTACCACTTGTCTCCGCTGCGGCGCGCGACGGCGATCCACTCGCCAGGATATCCGCCGAGGAAGCGCGTGTCGTCCCACACGGTCGGCACCTCGGCGACGAACTCGCTCCCAGGCTGGCCGAGCACGTTGCGCGGATGGTCGCAGAAGCACATCCACGGGCTCTCGTAGACGACGAACTTCGCGAGCTCGGCTGCGCGCGTGTTCATCACGAGCGTCGGGGACTGCATCTTGAAGTCCGACGCGGCGACGTTGAGGAATCCGCCCGGCGTGTAGTCCATCGGTCCCGCAAGCATGCGCGTGAACGCAAGCGTCACGTTGTGGTCAGGGGTGATGGACCTGCTGAACTTCGAGAACTCCTCTCCGAGGACCCCCTCGCGGGTCAGAAGATTCGGATATGTCCTCTCGATCCCGTCCGGTGCATACGCTCCGTGGAAGTCGAGCATGAGGCGGTTCTTCGCGGCGGCCGCTGCGATGCGCCTGTACCAATTGACAATCTCGCGGTCGTGGCGGTCCATGAAGTCGATCTTCACGCCCGCGACTCCCCACTTCGCGTAGAGCGCGAACGCCTCCTCGAACGCGTCGTTGCGCGTGACGTCGCTTGAGTAGAGCCAGAGCCAGAGGCGCACGCCGCGCTCCTTCGCATAGGCGAGAAGCTCGGGCATGTCGATCTGCGGGGCCGTGCGCGTGATGTCGGCGTCGGGCGTGTTGAACGGACCATACCACTGCCAGTCGACGAGCATGTAGGGCCAGCCCTGCTTCGCCGCGAAGTCGATATACTCCTTGACGACGGGCATCTCCATCTTCACCTCGCCGCTCCACCAGTGGTCCCAGGCGGACATGCCGGGGCGGATCCACGAGGTGTCCTCGATGGCGCAGGGCGGATTCAGCGCCTGCACTATCTCGCTCTCGATGAAGCGCCCGGGGTTGTCTCCGACGAGAATCACGCGCCACGGCGTGTCGAAGCGGCAGTCGAAGCGCGCCTTCGCGCCCTTCTCGCCCTCGCGCGGCGAGGGAACGAGCCTTGTCGTGATCGCGCCGTCGCGCCACGCGAAGCAGCGCCCCGGGAAGTTGTCGAGGTACGCGTCGAGGAGCGCGACGTACGTCGAGCGGTCGACTTCGACGAGGAACGGCGCGAGGCACCATTCGTCGGACCTGATTTCGCGCACGGGCGTCTTCTTGAAGCGCGTCTCCTGGGAGCCCGCGAACGAGCCGCCGGCGTTGTGCCCGACCCAGGCGAAGGACGTCGCGGGGACGCGGAACTCCGTAAGTTCGTCGGTCACGATGCGCTCGCCAAGGACGCGCGCGCCGTAGAGCGTGTAGCGGAACGCAACGCCGCCGTCGAACGCGCGGACCTCGAGGTCCATCTTGCGGCGCTCGCCGGTTTTCTCGCGCATGGCGAGCTTGAGCGAATTGTACGAAAGGCGCACGTCGGCGTGGCGGTTGCGGACGACGGGTTTCCAGGACTCGACAAGTCCGTTTCGGACAACCGCCTCGCCGATCTGCTCGAATCCTTCCGCCATCGGCGCCTCGTCCGCGAACGCGAACCCGAGCGCGGAGCGTCCGATCGCCTCGCGCCCGTCGAAGGAGACGGAGTAAGACGGCCTCCCCTCCGCGTCGACCTTGAACACGATTCTTCCGTCGGGCGACGTCACCGTGCGTTCCGCCGCGAAAGCCGCGAGCCATGTGCCAGCGAACGCAGCCGCAAATGCCAATGTCCTTCCTGCCTGCATCACTTGTTTTCCCCTTTCATTGTTTCAACAATTATACCATTTCTCACGCATGCCGTGTTGGAAATATATGGTTCTGCGAAGAATTTGATCAGCCCCAAATATGGAACAACGAGCGATTTATGTCAGTCCCTGAAAGGCGACGCCGGGAAACCCGCCTCGTTGTACAGCTATGCGTGCCGTTCACGTAGGGGAGGTCCGACCAGCTGGCCCCGGTGGTGAGCAGCCAGAACGGCGCGACCGACTCCACCTAGTCCCCGTTCAGGCTACACTGGAGCGTCCCGTCGTTCGCCGGCCGACTCGCCGACGAGCGTCAGCAGCGCCTTGTAGAAGTGGTTCTCGGCGTCCCACGTCAGGTTGGTCGGCCCGAGCGTGATCTTGGTGCCGACCTGCCCGGTCGCCATTACCGGCTCGTCGGCGGACGCCGCCATCGGCGCCGCCGCGGCCAGCGCCAGGGCGAGCGCCCCCGCCAATCCGGACAAACGGAAATCAGGACTCATGGCATGGCTCCCGGTCTCGAACCCGCGCGAACTACCTGAGTA
>CACXRO010000005.1 GCA_902770045.1 uncultured bacterium | reverse complement strand
GGCCGGTAGTCGCGGCGACTGGGCTGGCGGGCTGGGGGCGGTCGAACGAGATCAAGACGCGCAAGGTGGGGCGGAACCTCGTCCTTGTCGGCGACCAGTTGCGCGACGTGCGCGACGGCTTTGCGCCGGTCGGGACGCGCGTGATGATCGCCGCCGCGCACCAGGCCAACGCAGTCTGCGCCCTGCTGCTGGGCGAGGAGCTGTGAAGGCCGCAGGCGAAGCTATTGTTTTTTTCCCGCCCCGCGTGCCTCGCCGACATTGTCGAGCGCTACAACTGGAACCGATAGCCGAGCGAGCGGACCGAGACGAGACGTGAGCCGTCCTGCGCAAGTTTCTTCCGCAGGACGAAGATGTGCTGGTCAAGTGTGCGGGTGGTGCCAAGATATTCGATTCCCCAGCACATGTTAAGGAGTTCGTCGCGGGAAATCACTTCGCCGGGGCGCGCGGCGAAGATAAGGAGCAGCCGCAGTTCGCGCGCCGTCAGCGGAGTCCCGCTTCCGTCCGGGCGGGTCAGCACCGCCCTGCGCGGATCGATCCGCGAGGAACCAAGCGGAATTGACTCTGGCGTCCGGGCTTCGGTCCGGCGCAGGACGGCTGCAACGCGGGCGAGAAGTTCGCGGACGCCGAAAGGCTTTACGATGTAGTCGTCGGCGCCGAGGCCGAGCCCCTTTACCTTGTCGTCTTCGCTCGACCGCGCAGTGAGGAAGATGATCGGAACCATGGCGTCGGCAGACCGGATGCGCCTGCATGTCTCGAAGCCGTCCGTGTTCGGCATCATCACGTCCAGGAGGACGAGGTCGGGCCGCTTTTCGCCGAACGACCTGAGCGCGTCGGCGCCGTCCGCCGTCTCGCGCACGGAATAGCCTTCGCTCTTCAGTGAGGCCTTCACCGCACGGCGGATCACGGGATCGTCTTCCGCGATCAGGATGTCAGGACTTCGCGACATGGTCGAGCAATTGCTCCACAAGGCCCGTCAGGCGGGCGGAGTTGTCCGCGATGTCCTTTATCGCGTCGTCGCGCTCCGCCTCGGCCTCAAGTCGCTTCTCCTTCAGCAGGTCGGCATTGAGGCAGATTCCAGTGAGCGGGGTGCGAAGCCGGTGGGAGATGTCCGCGACGAACGCCTTGTGCGCGGCGGACTGTCGCCGCGTGCGCCTGGCGTCGACCGCGAACGCAGCAGCCGCCCCGCACAGCGCGAGGACAAGGAGAAGGAGAATCGCCACGCCGGCTTCGGCGGCCATGAGGTTCGTGTGCGACCGGAGGCTCTGGCACCCGCACGAGCAGGACTCATGGCCCTCCACCGCCGCGCAGACCGATGCACGCTCGCGGAGGACGAGGTGAATGCCTCCACACGCGATGAGAAGCGAGGGGAGGACGATCAGCGCGACGATGGATGCCGTTCGCTTCATGTGTCAGCGCCCGTCACTTCACGCACTTGCAGCCTGGCTTCTTGCAGGCGCACTTGGCGTGGTCAGCGCAGCAGGTGCAGTCCTTGCCCTTGTCGCACGCGCAGGCGGCCTCCTTGGCGCAGTTGCACTTGTCGCCGCAGGAGCAGGGCTTCCCGGCGACGCACTCGCACTTGGCCTTGCTGCAGCACTCCGTCTTGTCCGATCCGCACGAGCAGCATCCGGCAAACGCCGCTGAAAGCGCAGCCACCACGACAACCGTCATCATCTTCTTCATAATTCTGTCCTTTCGCTGTGTATTATACCATACGGAGACCATCCCCGCAGGTGACGGTGCGTATTATCGCATATTCAGAAATGTGAAGTGTCATACGAATGTCAAAGTTTGGCTTTTCGTTGTTTGGCCGCGACTATAGGATGTGCCTATGGAACACGCGAACAACTTCCGATTATCCGTTGGAGGCGGAAGTGTTGTAGAATATGTGGACATCTAAAGCCATGCCAGACAACAAGCCCATATCCGACGCGCTTCAGGCGCGGTTCTTCGCTCCGCTGCGCCGAAAGCGCACGCGGCGCGTCGGCGTCGAGCTGGAGCTGCCGGTGTGGAACCTCGTGCCAGGAGCTGCGACCGACTTCTCCGCCGTCCATGCCGCGACCGAGGATTTTCTTTCGCGCTTTCCGTTTTCGGACTATGTGCGTGACGACGAGGGCGCTGTCTACCGCGCGACGGATCCCGCGACCCGCGACGAGCTATCATTCGACTGCTCGTACAATACACTTGAGCTTTCCTTTGGCCCGGGCGACGACCTGAACGAGACGAGCCGCCGATTCGTCGCCTACTACTCGGCGCTTCAGGATGCGTTCGGACATCGCGGACACGCCCTTACCGGAATGGGGATCAATCCGCGCTGGCGCGTGAACCGGGAGGCACCGATAGGCAACGGACGCTACCGCATGCTTCTCCACCACCTGAAATCGTATTCCAAGTACGGCGGCTCTCCTCAGTTCCACGACCACCCCGACTTCGGGCTCTTCTCCTGCTCGTCGCAAACGCAGGTCGACGCCGACGAGGAGACGTTGGTCCAGGTCATCAACACATTCAATCTGCTGGAGCCGTTCAAGGCGGTTCTTCTCGCCAACTCCCCGTTCGGCGAGCGAAGCGAGACGCTGTGTGGACGTGACGCGCTCTGGAGCAAAAGTCTTCACGGAATAAATCCGCACAACTGCGGGATGTACGGCGTGACCCTTCGCTCCCTTGCGGACATCGATGGCTACCTCGAGTCGACAAGCGTCTACTGCGTTGAGCGTGGAGAGCGCTACATAAACTTCGCGCCGGTTCCGCTCCGCGACTATCTCGGACTCGGCACGGTCGTCGGCGAATACTGGGACGGCGCGGCGAAGGTCCACCGCAAGTGCCTCATTGCGCCGTCTCCCGCCGACGTAGCCTGGCTCAGGCCCTTCAAGTTCGAGGATCTGACGCAGCGCGGAACGGTCGAGTTCCGGTCTGTATGCGAGCAGCCCGTCCGCGAGGCGTTCGCCGCCGCCGCGTTCCACGCCGGGCTTGCGGAGCGCGTCGAGAGGCTCTCCGAACTTCTCGAGCATGACGCCGTCCTCTACGGACACGGCTACGGCGCGGCGGAGCTGCGGGGCCTCATGATCCGCCGCGAATGGCCGTCGTTCGTCGACCGCAAGGCGCTCGCGGTTGAGCTCCACCGCATCCTTGACATCGCGGAGGACGGCCTTGCCGCGAGGGGCTTCGGCGAAGAACACCTCCTCGCCCCGCTCCGCCGCCGCGCCGACACGCTCGAGAGCCCCGCCCGCGAACACGTTGAGCGCCTGGAGCGCGGCGAATCGATCGAATCAATTGCCGCCGACTACGGCGATTTGAGGGGAGGTCGCGATGCTTGATGTGCGCAACCATAAACTGCGTCCGCTGGCTTTCGACGGCAACTTCGGACTGGAGCGCGAGGCGCTGCGCGTGACTGCGGACGGACGGATGGCGCATACGCCGCATCCGTTCCCGGCCGACCATCCGCGCATTGTCCGCGACTTCTGCGAGAACCAGACGGAGATCAACACGCGCGCATGGCCGACGGCAGACGAGGCTGTGGCGGAGCTGAAGGAGATCGACGCGGTGATTCGCGCGGCAATTCTGCCGCGGGGCGAGCGGCTGTGGACGAACTCTAACCCTCCGGCGAGTCTCAAAGAGGACGAAATCGTCCCCGCGAAGTTCGACGGGCCGCTCGCCGGGAAGTCGACTTACCGCGACTACCTTGCGGATAAGTACGGCAAGGCGCTCATGGCGTACTGCGGAATCCACGTCAACTTCTCGTTTGGCGAGAAGCTGGTCGAGGCGTCTGGAGCCGACCGCGACGCGCTCTATCTCCATCTCGCGTCACAGTGCATCAAGTGGGGCTGGGCGATTGTCGCGCTCACCGCGGCGAGTCCGCGCGGACGCTACTCGAGCGTCAGGTGCTCGGAGCGCGGCTACTGGAACAAGTTCATCCCAATCCTCGACTTCTCGAGCGTGAGGGGCTACGCACGGAGCATCGCGCGGTACGTGCAGGACGGACAGCTCGTCGCGCCGAGCGAGTTATACTACCCGATACGCCTCAAGCCGCGCGGGCAGAACCGGCTCCAGACGCTCGTCGAGAACGGCATCGACCACATCGAGGTGAGGTGCGTGGACCTGAATCCGCTCGTCGGCGGACTCGTCGATGCGCGCGACATTGAGTTCGTGCGGCTGTTTTTCCTCTGGTGCGTTGCGCAGCCACGCGAGACGCTTTCCGCGGAAAAGCAGGCGAAGTGCGTCGGGCACTTCAAGGCGGCGGCACTGCTCGAGTTCGACTGGACGCCGGTCGGAGAGCTCATCGAGCGGATGGAGGAGTTCTTTGCGGGGTTCCCCGAGGCGCGGGCGATCCTCGCGTTCGAGGCGGAGAAGGTGTATCATCCGGAAATGCGCTATGCGTGGATGGAGGCGTGCCATGTGTGAGATGCTCGGGATATCGGCAAAGCGCCGCCGCAAGGCAAACGCCACGCTGCGCGAGTTCTTCTCCCACGCCGAGCGGCATCCGCACGGCTGGGGGCTCGCGCGGTTCGGAGACGACGGGGCTCTCGTTGCCCCTGGCGTGGAGAAGGAGCCGCGCAAGGCGACAACGAGCGAGTGCCTGCGGAATCTGCTCGACAGCAGGATCGACGAGCGGACGATCATCGCGCACATACGGTTCGCGACAGTCGGCACGATGGAATACGAGAACTGCCATCCGTTCACGGCGACGGACAACTCGGGGCGCGTCTGGACGCTCGCCCACAACGGGACGGTCTTCGACGGCGCGGTGCTCAACGACTACATCGGCGTACAGTACGGCGAGACGGACTCGGAGCGGCTTCTCCTCTACCTGGTCGACCTCGTGAACCGCGCAGAGATACGGTTGGGGCGTCCGCTTTCGGAGGAGGAGCGCTTCGACACCCTGTCTTCGGTGGTTGCCGCGCTCGCGAAGGGGAATAAGCTCAACCTCCTCGTCTTCGACGGAGAGACCCTCTATGCCCACACGAACTTCAGGGGTGCGCTCCACTATCGCAAGGACGACGATTCCGTGACGCTCTCGACGAATCCGCTTTCGCAGGGCGACTGGAAGCCGCTTCCGTTCACGCGGCTTGTTGCGATAAAGGACGGCGAATTCGTCCGAGAGGGACCTTCCCACGGCCACGAGTACATCTACAACCCCGACGACTACCGCTTCGTCTACATGAACTTCGCGCGGCTGTAGGACGAGGAACTTCGATAAGCCAATATGCTATAATATCCGCCATGTCTGAGGGAATAGATAGGGACGAGGCGCTGGCGCTCCTGGAGCCGGAGCGCAGGGAAGAGCTTCGCGAGCGCGCGCACGAGGTGACGGAGCGGTGCGTCGAGAAGCGGTTTGACTTCTGCTCCATAATCAACGCGCGGTCGGGACGATGTTCGGAGAACTGCAAGTGGTGTGCGCAGTCCGCGCACTGGAAGACCGGATGCGAGACGTACGGCTGGGTCGGAACCGAGGTGTGCGTCAAGGCGGCGAAGGAAGCTGCGGCGAACGGCGCGGACCGGATCGGCATCGTCACGTCCGGACGCACTCTCTCGCACGAGGATGTCGAGAACGTCTGCACGGCGCTGAGGGAGATGCGCAAGGCGGCGCCGGAGATCGGACTCTGCGCCTCGCTCGGACTGCTCTCGGAAGACGATCTCGCTAAGCTCAAGTCTGCGGGGCTCCAGCGCGTCCACTGCAACCTCGAGACCGCGCCGTCGCTTTTTCCGTCGCTCTGCACGACGCACACGCCGGCGGACAAGCTCGCGACCCTCCGCGCCGCGAAGAAGCTCGGCTTCCAGGTCTGCTGCGGCGGCATAATCGGAATGGGCGAGACGGACGAGCAGCTCGTCGAGTTCGCCTTCGCACTGAAGGAGATCGCGCCCGACTCAATTCCGGTCAACGTGCTGCATCCGATCGAGGGGACGCCTCTCGCGGACCGCGGCATCCTCAATCCCGAGCGCGTCGTCGATTCCGTCGCGCTTCTTCGGCTCGTCAATCCGTCGACGCCGCTTCGCTTTGCAGGCGGACGCCGCGACATGACAGACGAAACTGCGGCGAAGTGCATCTATGTCGGAATGTCGGCCGGCATCGCGGGGCCGCTTCTCACGACGCCCGGCGCAGACTTCGACGACGACCGGCATCTCGCCGTCCAGGCCGGATACTCCGTCGGCGGCAAGGCCCCCTCATGCTGACCACCTACATCATCGGATCGCTGGCGCTCATAGTGAAGCCCGGGCCGGACCTGACCTGCACCATCGCGACGGCGCTGTCGGACGGCAAGGCCCGCGCCGCCACGCTGATGCTCGGGCTTGTCGCCGGATGCTGGATATGGATACTCCTGCTGACGGCCGGCGTCGCCTCGTTCTTCACGGCCCATCCGTCGACAATGGCGGCGATCCAGGTCGCCGGCGCCGCTTATATCGCGTATCTCGCCTACGGCGCCTTCGCCGACGCGGTTCGAAGCTTCCGCGCCGCCTCGCCCGACGCGCTTCGCCCCGCGACCGGACAGGGCATGCGGCTGTTCCTGCGCGGCATCGCGATGTCGATGTCGAATCCGCTGACGATTCTCTTCTTCCTCGCCTTTCTGCCGAGCTTCACCAGCACGGATTCGACGCTGTCGCCGGCGGTGCAGACGCTGCTCCTCGGAACGCTGTTCTGCGCGCTCGTGCCCTTCATCTACCTTCCGGCGATCGTGGCGGCTGACTTTTTCCGCGAAAGACTCGTCGGCTCCGTCAAGGCAACGGCCGCGCTGAAGCTCGTCTCGGCGATCATGCTTGCCGCGGTCGTCGCGGTGCTCGCGGCGAACATTTCCCTCTAATAGTTTCTTCCTATGGATGGGCAAAGATAATTCCGATTATCCTTATACCTCCGACATAGAGTATACTATCCTGTGTCTAACCCAAACCAGGAGAGGAAAATGAGCAACCGACAGGAACTTAACCGCAACCTCGCGCAAATGCTCAAAGGCGGAGTGATCATGGACGTGACGACACCCGAGCAGGCGAAGATCGCCGAAGCCGCCGGCGCGTGCGCGGTGATGGCATTGGAGCGCATCCCCGCCGACATTAGGGCGGCGGGGGGCGTCTCGCGCATGAGCGACCCCGCGATGATCAAGGGGATTCAAAACGCCGTCTCAATTCCGGTGATGGCAAAGTGCCGCATTGGACACATCGCCGAGGCGCGGATTCTCGAGGCAATCGAGATCGACTACATCGACGAGTCGGAGGTGCTTTCCCCCGCCGACGACACGCGGCACATCGACAAGACGAAGTTCGACGTCCCCTTCGTCTGCGGCGCGCGCGATCTCGGCGAGGCGCTGCGCCGGATCGGCGAAGGCGCGACGATGATCCGCACCAAGGGCGAGCCCGGAACCGGCGACGTCGTCCAGGCTGTCCGCCACATGCGCAAGATGCAGAGCGAGATCCGCCGGGTCGTCTCGCTCCGCGAGGACGAGCTCTACGAGGCGGCGAAGGAGCTCGCCGCGCCGCTTGATCTCGTGAAGTATGTGCACGCGAACGGCAAGCTGCCGGTAGTCAACTTCGCCGCGGGCGGCGTCGCGACGCCGGCGGACGCCGCGCTGATGATGGAGCTTGGCGCGGAGGGGGTGTTCGTGGGCTCGGGCATCTTCAAGTCCGGCGACCCCGCGAAGCGCGCGGCGGCGATCGTGCAGGCCGTCACCAACTGGCAGGACTCGAAGCTTCTCGCGAAGCTCTCGGAGAACCTCGGTCCCGCGATGGTCGGCATCAACGCCGACGAGATCGAGACGATAATGGAAGAACGAGGTAAATAATTTTTTTAGCCACAGAGAACACAAAGAACACATAGTTGCTTTGTGGCCTTTGTGGTCTTTGTGGCAAAAAAATGATGGGGAAGCTGGGAAGATGAAGGTAGGTGTGCTTGCAGTACAGGGGGCGTTTGCCGAAATGGAGGCGTACTGGCGCGCGCAGGGCGCGGACGTCTTCGAGATCCGCCAGCGCGCCGACCTTGAGCGCGGCATGGACCTCCTTGCGCTGCCAGGCGGCGAGTCGACGGTGCAGGGCAAGCTTCTCAACGACCTTGGGCTATTCGCGCCGATCAAGGAGCGCATCGTCGGCGGGCTTCAGGTCTTCGCGACCTGCGCGGGGCTGATACTGCTGGCGGAGAAGATCGACGACCCTGGCGCGCGCGGCGGAACGCGTCCTGAGAGGTGGTTTGGCGTACTTCCTGTCGCGGTCAGGCGCAATGCCTACGGACGGCAGCTCGGCAGCTTTCACACCGTCGGTGTGTTCGACGGCAGGCCCGACGTTCCGATGACGTTCATCCGCGCCCCGGCGATTGCCGAAGTCCTGTCGCCCGAAGTCAAGGCCCTCTCGACTTTCAACGGGCGGCCGACTTCTGTCCGCTGGCGCAACATCACCGCGTTCACCTGGCATCCCGAGCTGGGGTAGAAGATGTATAAGGGCGACCTATGATTGGGCAGAGGAATTTTCTATTACCATTTGCCAACTGAATTTTAGTACAATACAAACACTCAAAAGGCTGCCGGGGTGCAGCGGTCGGACAAGGACAACCTAAGGAGGGCATATATGAACGACAGCATAATTCTCCGCGAGTCGTTAGCTGCTTTGGCCATGATCGCTGCCGCATTCGCGCCAGTCAAAGCCGTTCGAGCGGTGGATCTGCCGGTTGAGACGTCTCCGAACATCGGGACTGGATTCTGGATGGAAAAGTTCTCCGACGCGACGAACCTTGCGAGGCGCGCGTCCGCGCCGATGGTGCTTTTCTGGGCAAACGAGAACTGCACTGAATGCGCAAAGCTCGAGGAGGCGGTCAACACCGCTGGCTTCAAGGCCTGGCAGGCAGAACATCCTGACTACATCTACTGCTACGTCCAGGGCAAGAACAGCAAGGACGTCGCCCCGAACGCGGGTTCCGGGGCCGTCACGTTCGCACGCACGGCGGCGGGAAAGCTTTCCGCCACCAAGGCCCTGACGAAGTTTCCGTTTATCTGCCTCTACTGGCCGCAGGCAAATGGCAGCGTCAAGGCCACGGCGTTCGTTGGCCGTGCCGGCCAGATGTCCGTCAAGACCGCGGGGCTTTCGCTTGTCGAACAGTTCGAGCAGAGCATCGAAAGGTATTTTGCCGGCTACGAGGTCGCGTCCGTCGGCTTCCGCTGCGGGGATTCGGCCGGGACCATAGGGCTCGCGAACCGCAACGACCGTCTTGAGGCCGAACCGTCGACGCCTGTAGTCCGTGTTCCGCTTGCGCGCAGCGGCGCGATTGCGGGGACAACGGTGAGTTCGCTGGTCGTGGCGTGGCCCGACGGCATCAAGCCAGTCGAGACGAATGCGCTTGTGTGGGCATCGCTCGAGACGGACAAGTTCGTCGACATCGACATGACGCTTCCCGGCGGAGTCGGTTTCCCGGCGGAGGGCAGGCGCATCGAGCTTTCGCTCCTTGACGCGTCCATGGAGGTCGTTGCGACGAACGGCATCACCTTTGTCGCGCAGAAGGAGAATTCCTGCACCAATCCCTACTGGATAGGGGAGCGCACGGCCGACACGCTCGGCTTTTCCGAGTGGACGCATGACTACGACATCGTGCGCGAGAAGGTCAATGCGGGGAATGCCGACTACACGCTCGCCTTGTTCTCCGGCACGATGTGGTGTCCCTATTGCTACGGCATCGACGAGTCGTTCCTCGCGACCGACGCCTTCAGGGAGTGGTGCACTTCGAACCGCGTCCAGGTCGCCCTGTTCGACCAGGCGCAGCTTCCGGCCAACGGCGGCGGCTCGCAGCTCCTCACCTACATAAGAAGCGTAGAGCACATCCGCAACACGGACGTCGTGACCGGCGCATCCTACCTTTCGCGGCACGGCCTTGCCGACACCGACGAGGACGTCGTCACCGTCCGCGAGCGCACGGCCCGCTACTCCACGTCGAAGTGGCTCGCGCCGGAATCCACGGCCGTCCGCCTCGGCAACCCCACGGTCCTCCTCATCGACAGGAACGACAATGTCGTGGGGCGCTTCAGCAGTTGGCGCGACCGGAACAACGTCTACACCAACGAGACCTTCGGCAACAAGTACTACGAGCCCACGGAGAACATCGGCCGCCTCAACGACCTGCTCCTGCTCGCGGACCGGGGGAGCGAGGCGCAGGACTATGCGTCGACGACCACGAACACGATGGAAATCGGGGGATTCGCCGTCTCCACGCTCCAGTGCAACGACGCCAAGGACCACTTCCTGCTCAGGCCGCCTTCGCGCGGCAGGGCCGTGTTCGCGGTCGCCGACAAGACGGCGGAACGCCAGGTGCGCCTTGCGGTCGTCCGCGACGGCGACGAGATCGCCTACTCGACGACGGGGACGCTTGAGGTGGAGTTCACGCGCGCCGACGTCGCGGCAAGGCGCCTTGTCCTGCGCGTTACGGCTCCGGAGCTGTCCGGCGCCACGCGGTTCGAGGGCGTGAGCACTGTATTCGACGCGACGATCACGAACGCCTTCGAGGCCGTGACGCTCGACTCCGGGTACGTCTACTCCGATTTCGCCACGAAGACGCCGCTGTCGTCGTACGTCGTCGCCAAGGGGCAGAAGGTCTCCATCACGATCACGAAGGGCAAGCTCCCGAAGGGGCTCAGCCTCGCGTGGGACGCCGCCACGTCGTCCGTAGTGGTCAAGGGCACGACCACCGCCACGGGCACTTTCAACTTCACCTACAAGGTGACGGTCAAGAGCGCGAACGGCAAGAAAGTCGTTTCGACCGAAAGCACGAAGGCCGTCCTGACCGTTGCCTCTCCCAAGACGGTCAATCCGCACTATGCAACGGCATTTACGACGTCCGTCCCGCTGTACACCACGGACGAATGGGGAGTGACGACGCTGTCCTCGGCCATCCAGGTAGCCCAGACGACGAAGAAGGCGCTGTCGGCCAAGCGCTTTAACGGTGCGACCACGGCGTTCTCGGGCAAATGGACGAAGTTCGATCCGGAGAGCGGGCTTCTCTCCACGTCTATCAAGTCGGGCAAGGTGACGTTGAAGGCGACGCTGGCCCTGGACGGACTGCTCTCCGTGTCGATCGGCAGCGCGATGGGCGCCGTGTCAATCGCCTCCGGCTACGAACGCTTTGCCGGTGCGTACACGGTCTCGATGCCCGTCGTCGAGTCGACGGCGTGGTACTACACGTTTGGCGCGGGCTACCTGACCCTCAAGAGCAGCACTATGAACGCGAGCAAGGGGCTCGTCACGTACGCGGGTTCGCTTCCAAACGGAATCGCTGTCAGCGGCTCGGCCTATCTTGGTGTCGACTCGAACGACGCGGAATACGCGCTTCTCCCGATCTACAAGCGATCCTCCCGCAAGCTTTCGGACGGGAAGAAGAAGTATGCGGCCAAGGACGATCTCGCGGCGGTGCTCCGCATAAGGGCGAACGGAGAGCAGTACTACGGAGACAGCGAAACGGTCCGCGTCGTCTTGGCCCCGGCGGGCGTCAGCGCGACATGGAAGCGTACGACGGGCGCGGCCGACAACGCACTCGTGGCGACGATGAACGTCTATGGCGGCTACTATGCGCCTGGCAACGAAATCGCCGACTGGCTTTCGCTCTTCGAGCTGGGAACGGAGGATGCGCTTGTGGCGACGATCGACGGCGAGGAGGTGCAGGCAACCTGGAAATTCAACGAGGCGACCGGAGTCCTGACCGGCAAGGCGAAGACCGTCATTGACCGTCGTACCGTGGTAGCGACGTTCAAGGGGGTCGTGACGCCGGGGTGGCTCGACTGCGGATGCGGCGACGAAGACCAGATTGTGCGGCCTTTCGCCACCGGCACCTTCTTCTACGCCAGCCGAGTAAACGGGTTCTCCACGCCGTCGTCCCTGGAGTTCAACCTCGTTGCCCCGTAAATCCACGAAAAATGATATAATACCGCCATGACACTTCAGCAGCTCAAGTATGCCGACGCGGTGGCGACGTACGGCTCGATCAGCGAGGCGGCCCGCAGGTGCTTCGTCACCCAGCCGACGCTCACCGAGGCGGTGAGGCTCCTGGAGGAGGAGCTGCGCATCGCGGTGTTCACGCGCTCGCCGAAGGGCGTCAGCGTGACCCGCGAGGGCGAGGAGTTCCTCGCCTCGGCGCGGCAGATCCTTGACGACGCCGCGCGCATCTCGGAGAAGTACACCGGCAAGGCCGTGCGGCGTCCGCAGTTCGCCGTCTCGTGCCAGCACTTCGCGTTCGCCGCCGAGGCGTTCATGGAGGTCGTGAAGGCGAACGGCGCGGAGTCCTACGACTTCACCCTGCGCGAGACCGTCACCAGCGAAATCATCGACGACGTCGCGCGGCACCGCAGCGAGATCGGCATCCTCTACCTCTCCCGCCGCAACGAGAGGGCGATCGGCAAGATCCTCCGGAAGGAGGAGCTGAAGTTCGACGAGCTCTTCGCCGCGAAGCCGCACGTGTTCGTCGGCAAGGGCCATCCGCTGGCGAGGCGCAGGTCGATCCGCCCCGCCGAGCTCGACGCCTACCCCTACCTCACCTACGAGCAGGGGGTGGAGAACGCGCTCTACTTCGCCGAGGAGGTCATGCCGGCCATCGACCGGCGGAAGAACATCCGCGTCCGCGACCGCGCCACGATGACCAACCTTCTCCTGGGGCTCAACGGGTTCACCGTCGCTTCCGGGGCGCACGCGAAGGCGTACAATCCCGCAATCGTGTCGGTGCCGCTCGAGCTCGACGACAAGATCCGCGTCGGCATCGTAAGCCGCGCCGGGATACCGTTCTCCCCGGCGGCGGCGGCGTTCGTCGCCGCCGTGCGCAGGATCATCGCCGGCAAATGACGCGGTGACAGATTCCGGGAATCTGTCTAAGCGCGGGAATCTTGCTGATTTCCGCCAGTTGTTGCCATTTGCGGCGAATCAGCGGTTGATTCCAGCCGCTGGAAATGGTATAATACGCGCTAATTTCAGTAATGGAAGAGGAATCCCTAAAGAAAGAAGGTAGAGGGAAGGTCTGCAGGAGATCGCAAAAATGGCAGGGCATGTGGAAACAATGCCGAAGATTCTCGTGGTCGACGACGAGAAGCTGATTCGGCTCACGATGAGCGCGCGGCTGAAGCGCGTGGGGTACGAGCCGGTCGCGGTCGGGACGGTGGAGGAGGCGGTGGCGGTCCTGAAGAAGGACCACAAGCACTTCGGCGCGATCATCTCCGACATCGTGATGGGCGAGATGGACGGCTTCGTGTTCCGCGACATCGTGCGCGGCATCGACCGGTCGATGCCGATCTTCTTCCTGACGGCGCTCGATCCGGAGGAGGGGAGCGGGTTCCTGAAGAAGATCGTCTCCGAGCCGCTGAGCTACTACCTGCCGAAGTCGGTCGACACCGACGTCCTCCTCCAGCGTGTGCAGCGCACCATCGCCTCGCGCCGGATCGAGCAGTTCATCGAGCGTCAGATCGAGGAGCAGAGGCAGTCGATGGCGCTCGCAGCCCAGATCCAGAGCAGCATGCTGCCGGTGCGCGCGATGATGACGGAGCGCGGCTTCTACACGGCGTTCTGGAAGGCGAAGGACATGGTCAGCGGCGACCTCTACGAGGCGATGCCGTTCGGCGAGGGGTGCTACCTCTACCTGCTCGGCGACATCCAGGGCCACGGCACCAGCGCGGCGCTCGCGATGACGGCGGTGCAGACGTTCATCAAGCAGCTCTCCAACCGCAAGCTGCAGAGCTCGGTGCAGATCTACGACATCGCGAACCGCCTGCAGCGCTTCTTCCGGAACAACCTGGCGGAGGTCTCCTACATGACCGCGCTCCTCTGCCTGCACCGTCCGCTTCGGAACGACGTCGTCTGGCTCAACTGCGGCGCGCCGGACCCGGTGGTGGTGTCCGACGGCGTGGTGTGCGAGGTCAACCCAGAGAAGCGCGGCGGGCTGCCGATCGGGCTGATGGCCGACACGGTCTACTCCGAGAAGGACGTGGTGACGACTCCGCTCTTCGACGACTCGGTGGTGGTGGCCTACACCGACGGGCTCCTCGACATGTCGCGCGACACGGAGGGCATGGAGCAGATGCCGGCGGCGATGGTGGCCAAGCTGCGCAACGAGCTCATCACCGATGGCCGCGCGGACGGCTCGATCATGGTCGAGCCCTACAAGTTCATGCGCGCGGCGGCGGAGATCGGCTACGGCACCCTGCACGACGACGTGACCATCCTCGTCTTCGGCAAGCGCGCGAACCTGCCCGGCGTCTTCGAGGCGACCTCGCCGGTCTCGCCGGCGGAGGTGGACCAGATGTCGCAGGATGTGGCGGCCTGGTGCGCCGGCGAGGGCTGGGACCAGTCGCTCGTCGACCGCATCCAGCTCGTCCTCGAGGAGAAGCTGATGAACATCCACGACCACGGCCTCACCGACCGCGAGCGACTGCACGAGGTGGTGAGCATCCGGCTCCGGCTGGTGAACAAGACGGCGGAGCTGACGGTGTGGGACTGCGGCTCGCCCGAGCCGAGCCTTGCCGTCGCCGCCGGTTCGACCGACACCGGTTTCGAACTTGCCAACCGCGAGATGAGCGGGCGCGGGCGCGGCCGGATGATGGTGCGCGAGCTCTGCGACGGCATCGAGCGCAACCGCTATGGCAAGTTGAACGAGACCATCTACCACATCCCCCTGAACCTGGAAGCGGTCGGGGGGCAAGCCAACTTCAAGGGGGAAGTCAAATGAAGGAATGCTGCGCCACATACCTGAACGAGCAGTTCGGCGGCGACGCCGACGTCGTCAACGAAATCTACGGCGAGTACGCCTCGTCCGCCAAGGAGAAGACCGGCGAGGCCGAGGCCGCGCTCTCGGCCGGCGATTGGGATGCGCTGGACAAGATCGCGCACACGGTGAAGGGGAATGCCCTGGCGGCTGGCGACAGCGAGACGGCGGAGATCGGGATTTCGCTCCGCCAGGCGGCGAAGCTCCACGACGCCGGCGAGTCGGGCCGGCTGATCGCGCGGCTGAAGGAGCTGACGGCGGCGCTCTAAATGGCGGAGGCGAAGCCAGAGGAGCTGGACGAACTCGTCCACGAGCTCGCCGCGCGCACACGCGGCGTGAGGCGGCGGAGCCTGCGGCTGATGGCGTGGCGCTTCACGGTGCTGCTCTCGTACGCGACGAAGCGGTTCATCGACATCGTCGGCAGCGGCGTCGGCATGCTCGTCCTCTCGCCCGTCTTCCTGGGGATCGCGGCTGCGGTGAAGCTCTCGAGCCCGGGGCCGGTGTTCTTCAGCCAGACGCGCGTCGGGCGCTACGGGCGCCACTTCCGCTTCTGGAAGTTCCGCAGCATGCGGACCGACGCCGAGGCGTGCAAGGCGGCGCTGATGGCGCAGAACGAGTCGAAGGACGGCGTGATCTTCAAGATGAAGGACGATCCGCGCATCACCAGGGTGGGGCGGTTCCTGCGGCGCACGAGCCTCGACGAGCTGCCGCAGCTCTGGAACGTGTTCATCGGCGACATGAGCCTGGTGGGGCCGCGTCCGCCGGTGCCTTCCGAGGTGGCGCAGTACACGCTCGAGGACCGCAAGCGGCTGGACGTGATCCCCGGCATCACCTGCCTCTGGCAGATCAAGGGCAGGAGCGAGATCCCGTTCCACGAGCAGGTGCGGCTCGACAAGGAGTACATCATGGCGGGCGGGTTCTGGAAGGACGTCGCGATCCTCATGAAGACGGTCCCCGCGATCATCGGCGGGAAGGGGGCGTACTGATGGACAGCGTGGTGTTCGTCCCCTCGGTCGCCTCCACGGAGTGGCTTTCCGGCCTTTTCCCGGACTACAGCCTCGCGGAGCTGCCGGTTGCCGGCCGGCGCATCGTGGACTACGGCCTCGAGGTCGCGCAGAAGTCCGGCGCCATGCTGGTGGAGGTGCTGGACTGGCACTACACGAAGCGGCTCGAGGAATATTTCAACGACCCGACGCGGACGGGCAGCGCCGTCTTCTACAGCCGCGCCGAAGGCGATCTGCCGCGGGGCCTCGACGACCTCGCGGGCCAGCCGTCCTCGCCGCTCACGCAGTCGCTGTCCGACGGCCTGGTGGTGGCGTGGGGACCGTGCCTCGCGCTGAAGCTCGAGGAGTGCGGGGCCGAGGAGGTGTCGGCCGCCGACCGCGCCGAGACGCCGCTGGGGATCTACCGCCGGGCCGGCGGCGGCTGGGAGCGGCTCAAGGCGCCGACGCGCCAGGTGGACAGCCTTCGGAGCTGGCACCGGATGAACTTCGAGGTTCTGCATGACCCCGGCGAATTCACGCTCCCCGGCTACTCGGCGGAGAGCGGCGTCTACCTGGGGCGGAACGTGATTATCGAGCACGGCTCCGAGGTCAAGGCGCCGGTACTGCTGAACGACAACACCTGGTTCGCGCGGAACGTGCGCCTCGAGGGCGACGTGATCGTCGGCAGCGGCTCGTTCGTGAGCGAGGGCGCGCGTCTCTCGCGCACCGTGGTGGGCGAGAACACCTTCATCGGGCCGGGGCTGGAGCTCGAGGACAAGATCGTGATCGGCCAGCGCGTCATCGACGTGGAGACCGGCGCGTGGGTGGACATCGAGGAGCCGGGAGTGGCGCGGCGGCTCGGCGCGGTCGGCGGGGTGCTGCGCTCGTTCTGGCATTTCCTGCGCGGCAGGTCGTACGGGAGGCGCGGGTGATGGGACGGTTCGTGGCGGGAGAGTGCCCGGAGCTGGACCAGGCGGTGGAGTCGGCCCTGCGCGAGCTGGGCGGCGAGATAGAGCGCGCGCGCATCCCGCGTCTCGCGGGCGTGGTGCTCGGCGGCGGCTACGGCCGCGGCGAAGGCGGCGCGCTGCTCGGCGGCGGGGCGCCGCGGCTCTACAACGACCTCGACTTCTTCGCCATCACCGAGGACGGCGTGCCGGAGGCGGAGACTGTCGCCGCCATCGGCAAGGCATTGCACCCCATCGCCGAGAAGTGGACGCAGCAGCTGGGCGTGGACGTGGATTTTGCGGTGAAGACGCCGTGGCGGATCAAGCATGACGAGGACCGGCTGATGATCCAGGAGCTGGTCCACGGCTATGTCGACGTGGCGCTCGCGAAGGGCGAGAGGCTCTTCGCCGGGGTGCGCGCCCTGAAGCCGGGCGAGCTGCCGTGGATGGAGGCGGCGCGGCTCTTGATGAACCGGGGGATGGGGCTGCTCATGGCGGACGAGTCCGGCGACCGGGGGTTCGTCGCGCGCAACCTCAACAAGTGCGTGCTCGGCGCGGGCGACGCGCGGCTCATCGCCGGCGGGCGCTACGCGTGGCGGGCGGACGAGCGCGCGGACCGGCTCGGCGACGGGCTCTATTCCGCCGCGGTGGCGTGGAAGTTCCGCCCGCAGGCCGAGCCGGTCGCGAACTGGGAGCGGGCGCGGGAGGCGTGGCTCGAGGCGTACGACGAGGTGTCGGCGCTCTCCGACGCCTCGCGGAGCCTCTTCAGCGCGTTGCGCTGGGTGGCGCGGCGGAGGACGGTGGGCGAGCTTTCGACCTTTGCGCTGCCGCCGGAGGTGCGGGTGCTGCGGCGCATCGCCGCGGAGATCCGCGCCAAGGGTGCGGTCACGCCGGACCTGAGGCGCGACTGGCAGGTATTTAACTAAAACAACAAGAAGGAGAACGGAAAGATGGGCTGGGAAATCAAGGAAGAGGGAAAAGTCGTCAAGGTTGCGGTCGACGGACGGCTTGTCGCGGCGGTCGCGCCGGCGCTGCGCGAGGAGGTCATGGGCAGGATGACGGAGGGCTCAAACGTGCTTTTCGACCTCTCGAACATGGTGCACATCGACTCGAGCGGCCTCGGCGTCCTGGTGCAGGTGCTGCAGAAGGCGAAGGCCGGCGGCGGCAAGGTGGTGCTGGCGGCGCTCCAGTCCGGGCCGAAGATCGTCTTCGACATCACCAAGGTGAGCCGCGTCTTCGAGATCGTGCCCACGGTGGCAGACGCGAAGTTCAGCTAAGACTTAGACCAGAAAGAACAGTGATGAAGAAATTTTGGTTTTTTAAAGAATTTAGTGGAGGCGTGGGTAGCGTGGTGTATGAAACTCCGATCCGTGGGGCTCTCGCTACCGCTCCGCAGAATATGCTTTGCTTCGTGCATGGCATTCGTCCTTCACGGCCATGCTTGCCTTGTTTAGTATCTGCGGCTTCGCCGCAGGGGGGCTTGTTCGGGGGTCTGGGGGCGCAGCCCCCAGTTAAAAATCCTCTGCGTCTTTGCGTCTCTGCGCGAGACAAATCTGCCGAGGAACTGTATTGTGGTTGTCTGATGCGAAGCAGTGAAGCGGTAGCGAGAACCCCAACCATCGGAGTTTCAATCCAACACAATAGAACTTCTATGGCTTCTAGGGCGGCAAGTCTTGTCTTTGCGCTGCTTGCGGCGTTCGCGGCCACGGCCGAGACGGTGAAGGTGGCGGACTGCGAGCGCGACCCCAAGCTCGACTTCTGGGCTGCCGCCGACAACGACTTCTGCGTGTCGATAATGAACGACGTGTTCCAGACCGCCGGCGTCGAGACCGAGAACATCGGGTTCGGTGACGACCACCTGGCCGACGTCACCAACGCGGACGTCATCTGCTCCGCGTTCCGCACGAAGAAGCTGCTGGAGGACTTCGACTTCCCCCAGCAGCCGCTCGGGCGTATGCATTTCGCCCTCTATGCGACGCCATCGCGCGCGATGGAGCTCATGTCCACCAAGATCACCGAGTGGCCGCGGATGCGCATCGGCTACTCTCCGGTGTCGCAGGGCCAGATATCCAACAACGACCGCACCAGGTACTTCGAGCACGCGCGTCTTTCGCCGACCTACGTCGAGATACCGACGAGCGTCGGCGCCGTGCAGGCGCTGCACGACGGCGAGATCGACGCGCTCTTCCTCTACACTCCGTTCGGCAAGCGGCCGGAGGGTGTCGTGGAGGTGGTGCCGATCGGCTCGCGCAACGTCTACTTCGCGGTCAACAAGCGGAAGCCGCAGCTCTTGAAGAAGCTCGCCAAGGCCTACCGCGAGTGCTACATCACGCACATCGACAAGTACGACGAATGGCGCGAGCAGTTCCTCGGCGTCTCGAAGCCGCAGAAGCGCGTGCGCGTAGCCGCGTACAGCCGCGGCGACCTCTTCGAGGCGACGCCGGACGGCGACCGCTCCGGCGCGCTCGAGGTGTGGATGAAGTCGATCGTCGGCCACACCCACTGGAACGTCGACTACGTCTACGGCGACTACGACGAGAGCCTCGCTGACGTGATGAACGGCCGGCTCGACATCGTGGGCGGCATCGGCTTCACCGCGCAGCGGCGCGACAAGTTCCTCTACCCGCACACGCCGATGGGCATGCTGCGCGTGTACCTCTGGGCGCGTCCCAACAGCCCCTACATGCCCGGCGAGCCCGAGACCTGGCACGGCATGAAGGTGGGTCTTCTCGCCAGCACCATCAGCTCGCAGCGCGCCCGCCGACAGTTCGACGGCGACGAGTCGATCTCCTGCGTCGAGTTCTCGTCCGACCGCGACATGCTCGCGGCGTACTTCCGCGGCGACGTGGACGCGGTGGTGGACGTGGAGATGCCGGAGCTCAAGGACGAGAAGGCGCTCCACCTCTACGCCTCGCACCCGATGTACATCTGCGCCGCGCTCGGGCGCACGGACCTCTTCGAGGAGCTGGAGCAGGCGATGGACGAGATCTGCGACGACTTCCCGAAGTACCTCCGCATGATCAGCGAGCACCACTACGGCAGGCGCAGCGACATGGCCGCGCTCTCGATGGAGGAGTCGCGCTGGCTCAACCGCCGCCTGAAAAACGACAGCCCGGTGATGGTCGACTTTTCGCCGTGGCCGTTCCCGCTCTTTGACGCCGACGGCAAGCCGACCGGGTTCGCCGCCGACCTGCTGCGGGAGATCCACGAGCGCACGGGGCTCGCGCTCTCAATCCAGCCGCAGACCGACATCAACACCGCCGAGGCCAAGTTCCTGCGCGGCGACACCGACCTGTGGATACCCTATCCGGTGAAGGCGTCCGCCGCGACCTACGGCGCGAAGTCCGTGTTCGCGATCCCCGTCCCGCAGAGTGCCGCGCAGGAGATCGGTGCCGAGGACATGTACCAGGAGTTCGAGATGTTCGCGCGCCCGAACGTCCCCAAGGAGCTCGTCTCGATCCTCAACAAGGTGATGACCGGCATCGACCAGACCCAGCTCCAGGAGATGTTCATGGCCGACGCCGCCGAACGCCAGGTCGTCCACCGCGTGTTCGGGCTGACGCGGGAGGAGCTGATTCGCAGGATTGCCGCCACGGTGTTCGTGATCCTGCTGGTCGCCGTCATATTCGGCGCCGTCATGATAGCGCTTCTCGTCAAGCAGACGAAGCGCGCGAACAGGGCGGCCGCGATCGCCGAGGACCATGCGCAGGCCAAGACCAGATTCCTCGCGATGATGTCTCACGAGCTCAGGACCCCGCTCAACGCGGTCATCGGCTTCGCCGAGTTCATGTCCGCTCCCGATCTCGACGAAGCCAAGCGCAAGGATTACATCGAGGGCATCCTCCTCAGCTCCAACGCGCTCCTTGACCTCATCAACGACATCCTCGACCTCTCCAAGCTCGAGGCCGGCGCGATGCAGATGCGCTCCGGCGTCTGCGACATCGGCCAGCTCCTCAGGGAGCTGCCGGCGATATTCGGCTACCGCGTCCGCCGCCACGGCGTGAAGCTGCGCATCGAGGCCCCGCCGGCCGACCAGCTGCCGATCGTCGAACTGGCGCAGCAGGGTGTCCGCCAGATCCTCATCAACCTCGTCGGCAACGCCGCGAAGTTCACCGAGCACGGCGAGATCGTGGTCCGGGCGGCGTGGGACGGCGCGAGGTGCAACCTCCACCTCGAGGTCAGCGATACCGGCTGCGGCATCTCGCAGGACAAGATGGACCGGCTCTTCGACCCGTTCATCCAGGACATCCGCAGCCGCATGCAGTCGAGCGCCGGCGAGATCAAGGGCACCGGGCTAGGGCTGCCGATCGTCAAGCGCATGGTCGACAACGCCGGCGGCACGATCACGGCGAGAAGCGAGCTCGGCAAGGGCACGACCTTCGTCATCGACATCCCCGACCTCGTGCTCGTCCAGAACATCTCCATGATACCGCGCGCCGCCGAGCAGACGATCCGCGCCGTCATGCCCGACCGGGTGCTGGTCGTCGACGACATGACGATGAACCGCAAGATCCTCGGCATCCACCTCGGCAACCTGAAGATCAAGGACATCCGCTACGCCGAGAACGGCGAGCGCGCCCTCGAGGTGATGAGCGAGTGGATCCCCGACCTCGTGCTGACCGACATGTGGATGCCGAAGATGGACGGCACCCAGCTCGCCGAGGCGATGCGCAAGGACCGCAGGCTCGCCGAGATTCCGGTTGTCGCCGTGACCGCCGACGTCGACGTCGGATCCACCTACGACATGAGCCTGTTCGCGAAGGTGATCTCGAAGCCGGTGACGGGCGACAAGCTGCGCGCCCTATTCGGGGAGGTGGCGGCATCGTGAGACTGCTCGTCTCATGCGTCCCCTACGACGGCGGCAAGAGCGGCATTTCGGTCTACGTGCGCGAGGTTGTCGCCGCCCTCGCCGCGCAGGGGCACGAACTGACGCTCCTTTGCGAACCGGGAGAAGAACTCCGTCTTGGGCGTGAGACGTTAGACGATAGACGCGGGAAAACCTCTCGTCTCGCGTCTGATGTCCCATGTCAGATACCATCGATTTCCGCCCCGCGCTGGACGCGGCGTCCGGCGCTGTCGATGCTCTGGCACCTCTTCGTGCTGCCGTTCTGGATCCGCCGGCACCGCGGCGACTTCGACGGCTTCTTCATCTGCGCCGCCAACCGCCGCGTCTGCGCGTTCTACCCGCTGCCGACGGCGGCGACGGTGCATGACCTCGCGAATTTCCACATCCCCGGCAAGTATTCGCGCCTCAGGATGTTCTACCTCGCGCATGTCCTCCCCCACTATGCGAAGAAGGCGCAGCATCTCGTCGCGGTGAGCGGCGCGACCAAGGCCGACATGGTGAAGTTCTGGCACTGCCGCGCGGACCAGGTGACGGTGCTGTACAATGGGCTGAGTGGACGTGAGACGTTGGACGCGAGACGTGAGGGAGATTCGCGTCCCGCGTCTCGCGCCTCACGCCCCGGAAGTCTCCTCTACATCTCCCGCATCGAGCATCCGGGCAAGAACCACGTGCGGCTCATCGAGGCGTATTCGCGCCTGCCGCGCGAAACCGCCGCGGCGCATCCGCTCGTCCTCGCCGGCGCGGACTGGAAGGACGCCGAAATCGTGCACGAGGCGGCGAAGAGGTCGCCGAACGCCGCGTTCATCCGCTTCACCGGTTTCGTCACCGGCGAGAAACTCGCCGAGGTCTGGGCCGAGGCGGGGTTTTATGTCTTCCCCAGCCTCTTCGAGGGATTCGGGCTTTCGCTCATTGAGGCAATGGCGCAGGGAATTCCGTGCGCCTGCTCGAACAACGGCTCCCTGGGCGAGATCGCGGGGGACGTCGCGCTCACCTTCGACCCCGGGAGCGTCGACGAAATCGCCGCGGCGCTTGCGCGGCTCCTCGATGAATCCGCCGCGGAGCGCGAGGCACGGATAAAACGCGGGTTCGAGTGGATCAAGCGCTTCTCCTGGGAAGACCATGCGAAGGGAATCGTGGAGCTGATAGGAGGGACTTTGGGGCATGAGACAATGGACGATGGACGAGAGCAACCAGCACGTCTCGCGTCTCGCGTCTCATGTCAAGAAGTCTCTCGTCTCTTCGGAATTTCGGTCGCGAAGGTGACCCAGTCCGAAGCCGTCGAGAGAATCGTCGAGTTTGCCAAGAGGCGACAGGGTGCTGCGTTCGTCGCCACCCTGAACGTGGACTTCGTCGCCAACGCGGTGAGCGGCTGGCCGTTCGGCGGCAACGACGAGCTCTGGGGCTACCTGAAGGACGCCGACCTCGTCACCGCCGACGGCATGCCGATCGTCGCGCTCTCGCGGATTTTGCGCCAGCCGCTGCCGGAGCGCGTCACCGGGGCGGACATGGTGCCGGCGATTCTGCGCCGATGCGCGGAGGAGGGGTTGTCGGTGTATGTGCTGGGCGGCGACAGGGACGCGGTCGAAGAGGCGTTAGAGAAGTCGGGATGCCTTGGACGCGAGATGTCAGATGGGAGACGTGAAGAATCCTCGCGTCCCGCGTCTGACGTCTCAAGTCTGAAACAGCCGCTCCGCATCGCCGGCATCGACCCGGCCTTCGTGAAGCTGGACGAGCCACAGCCCGAGATCGTCGAGCGCATCAACGCCGCGAAGCCAGATATCCTCTTCGTCGCGCTCGGCAACCCCAAGCAGGAACTGTGGATGGGCCGCAACAAGGCGAAGCTCGACGTCGGCGCGATGATCGGTGTCGGCGGCACGTTCAACTTTCTCGCCGGCCGCGTGAGGCGCGCGCCGAGATGGATGCAGAAGTCGGGCCTCGAGTGGGTGTACCGCATCGTCCAGGAGCCTGGCCGTCTGTGGCGTCGCTACGCCTACGGCCTCGTGAAATACTCGTGGCTGTCGTTTCGTTCTTTGATAGGAGGCTACAGGTAAATGAACAACAGGAGTGGTCTTGCCCATTTCTCCGCGCTGGGGGCATGGGCGGTTGCGTTCGGGTGCGCCGTGGGCTGGGACGTGCTTTCCCTGCCCCTGACGGAGTTCCTGCCCAAGGCCGGTCCCGCCGGAACGGTTCTGGGGCTTGCCGTCGCCGCGCTCGCCATGGTGGTGATCGCGTGGAATTTCCATTATATGATGGTGAAGTGTCCCGGTCCCGGCGGGGTGTATTCCTACGCGAAAAAGGCGTTCGGGCACGACCACGGATACATCTGCGGATGGTTTCTGTGCCTCGCCTACGCGGCGATAGTCTGGGCCGATGCGGAGATGCTTACCGTCATCGTCCGCTATCTGCTCGGGGGAAATCCGATTCATTTCGGATTCAAGTACCATGTCTCCGGGTTCAGGGTCTGCCTTGGCGACATAGCCATGGTAACGGTGGCCATGGGCATCGTCGCCGCGCTCATTGCCAGGCGGCGGGTCGCGGCGGCGGTGCAGATCGCGGCAGCCCTGGTCTTGGCTGCGGGGCTGGTCGCCTGCTTCGGAGCCGCAGTGGCGTGCAACGAGGGGGGGCTCGCGTCGATGCGTCCGTTCTTCTCCCCCTCCGGCGGCCCGCCCCTTGTCCAGATCCTCGGCATACTCATGATCTCCCCCTGGCTTTTCGTGGGGATCGAATCCATATCCTGCATATCCGCGGAGTTCCGGTTTCCGGTCCGGAGGTCCTTCTGGATAATGGCGGCGGCAATCGCCGCGTCCGTCGCCGCGTATGTCATGGCCATGCTGATCCCGGTTCTGGCGGCGGGTGGCGACGGCGCGGGATGGTTCGCCGCGGTCTCGCAGTCCGGCAACGCGAACTTCCGCGCCTTCGACATGGTCAAGGGCGTCCTCGGCGGAGCGGGACCGGCGGTGCTCGCGATTACGCTTCTTTGCTCCCTGTTCACCAATCTCCTGGGGAACACTATCGTCGCCAGCAGGCTTCTCGCGGCGATGGCGGACGACGGGGCGATGCCGCTCTGGCTCGGCAGGGAGAAGGGCGCGCTTTCAGCGAGGAACGCCGGGTTCGTCATTGCCGCCGTCGCCGTCGCATCGTCTACCCTTGGCCTGACCGTGGTCGACATCATAGTCGACGTTGCGCTCGTCGGCACGGCGGTGGCGTACGCCTACACGTCAGCCGCCGCCTTCAAGCTGGCGAAAGGCGAAGGCGACCGCTTCTCTGCGGCCACCGGGATAGTCGGACTTCTCTTCTCCGCCGTGATAGCGGTACTTTTCCTCCTTCCCGCCTTTTCGGTTTCGATGGGGACGGTTTCGTATCTCGCGCTGGTGCTGTTGTGCATCGCGGGACTCGTGTTCTTCCTGTTCGCGTTCCACCGGGACGAATCGCATCGGTTCGGGCGTTCCTCGGTCGTGTGGGTCTCGCTTTTCCTGGTGATCGTGGCGCTTTCGCACGTCTGGGCGCGCCAGACGGCGGGCGAGACCGTGCGCCAGGCGTACTGTGGCATCGTGGAAAGCCACGGCGAGGTCTTCCGCCGGGCCGGCGCAGAAGACGAGGTCGGGATCGCCCGCGAGAAGTCTTGGCACGGCCGCCTCCGCCGCGACCTGCAGGTCGTCCGCGAGACGATAATCCGGAACAGCGACGTGCAGAGCGTCCTTACCGTCCTCGCGCTCGTGCTGATGATCGCCGTATACATGCTCTTCCGCCGGCGCGAGCTCGATATGGAGAAGGAGAAGGCGAAGGCCAAGAGCTATTTCTTCTCGACCGTGAGCCACGACATCAGGACGCCGCTCAACGCGATAATCGGGTTCTCCGAGATGCTGAAGTCGGGCTTCAGCACCGAGGCGGAGCGCGTCCAGGCGGAAGACGCCATCATCGCCAGCGGCAAGACTCTCCTCGGGCTCGTCAACGATGTCCTGGATCTTTCCAAGCTCGAGTCCGGCAAGATGGAGATACTGCCGGAGCCGACTGACTGCACGAAGCTGCTGCGCGAGGTGACCGACGCCTTTAAGGTTGCGAGCGGGAAAGCCGGAATCGAAGTCCGGTGCCGTGTCGACGAGATGCCACCGATGATGGTCGATCCGCAGCGGATCCGGCAGATGCTGTTCAACCTCGTCGGCAATGCCGTCAAGTTCACCCACGAGGGCTATGTCGAGATACGCGCGTCGTTCATGAGGGCGGACGAGCAGTCGGGCACGCTGCGCATCGAGGTGGCGGACACCGGATGCGGCATAAGCAAGGAGGACCTCGCGCGCATCGGCTCGGCCTACGTCCAGGTCGGATCCAAGCTGTCGCGCAACGGGGGAACGGGGCTCGGCCTTGCAATCTGCAAGCAGCTTTCCGCGGCGATGGGCGGGAGACTCAACGTCGAATCGGAACTCGGGAAGGGCTCGATGTTCTCGGTAACGATACCGGGGGTGAAGACGTGCGAGGCCGAAGGGCTGAAGGCCGATGGCATGCCCGCGCATGTCGCGCCGGTCCATCCGGCGTCCGAGTCGGGCTCCCCCCGCCGCATCCTGATCGTGGACGATTCGAAGATGAACATCATGGTCCTCAAGGCGCAGCTCAAGAACCTCGGAAAGTTCGAGGTCGTCTCGGCCGGGGACGGACAGGAGGCGCTCGAGACCCTCAGGTCGCCGGGGGCGGGACGGTTCGACCTGGTGCTCACGGACATGTGGATGCCGCGGCTTGACGGTTCGGGACTCGTAAAGGCCATCCGGGCCGATCCCACGCTCTCGGATATGCGCGTCGTCGTCGTCACGGCGGATGTGGAGTTCCGGGCGAAGTTCGCGGAGATCGGGTTTGACAGTCTTCTCCTCAAGCCGATAACAAAAGCCAGCCTTGCCGAGGCGCTGGCGATGGAGGGAAGATGAGAATCGCGCACGTCCTGAGGCGGCTCTCGTTCGACGATTGGGGCGGCACGGAGCAGGTCGTCTGGAACCTCGCGAAGGCGCAGAAGGCCGCGGGGCACGATGTGCGGCTCTTCGCAACGACCGCGCTGTGGAGATTTTCAGCCACAAAGAACACAGAGAGCACAAAGTCTTTGTGTCCTTTGTGTTCTTTGTGGCAAAAAAACGAGCCACGCACCGAAACCGTAGAAGGCATTGAAATCCTTCGGTTCAGGCCCATCTATCCGTGGTGGCCGATGCCGAAGAAGCTTGTCGCCGAGCTCGACCGCAAGGGCGGAAACCCGTTTGTGCCGGGACTGGGCAAGGCGCTCGTCGAATGGCGGCCCGACGTAATCCACTGCCACGCGATGGCGCGCATAGCGGAACTGTGCCTTAGGGTTGCCCACTCAACCACCCAACCACCCAACCACCAAACTACCGAACCCCAAACCGTCATCTCACTTCATGGCGGCGGCGCGAATGTGCCGACGGTCGAGGCGAAGAGCCTCAAGGCGCCGACGCGCGGACGTCTTCCGTGGGGAAAGCTGCTCGACTATGCGTTCGGTTGGACGCGTCGCATACCCGAGGATTTCGGCGGCATCGTCTGCGTTGGCGAAGACGAGTACGAGCGCTACCGCGCGAAGCATCCCCATGTGATGTTCCTGCCCAACGGAGTGGACACAGCGCTGTTCGGAGGACAAGTGGCTACGGCGGACAAGCCCAACCACCTAACCATACTCTGCGTGGCGCGGATCGACCGCCAGAAAAACCAGCTGGCGCTTGTCGAGCATCTGTCGCGCCATCCCGGGCGAAAGCTCCGTCTGGTAGGTCCAGTCACCCAGCCCGACTACCGCGAAGAGCTTGAGCGCCGCGCCGCCGAGCTGGGTGTCGCCGACCGCGTTGCGTTCGTCGGCGCACTGAAGCCGGGCAGCCCAGAGCTGCTCGCCGAGTACCGTGCCGCCGACATTTTCGTGTTGCCGAGCCGCCACGAGCCGTTCGGCATCGTCGTCCTCGAGGCCTGGGCGGCGGGGCTGCCGGTGGCGGCAAGCGACGTGGGCGGGCTCGGGCGGCTCTGCGCGGCGCATCCCGGCGCGGCGGAGGTGTTCCCGTCTGGCGACTCCGCCGCGCTCGACGCGGCGGTCGACGCGGCGTTGGGGAATGCGCATCGGCTCGTGGAGGCGGGGCTTGCCGCCGCGCATGAGTACGACTGGGCTGTCCTCGCCGCCAGGCTGGTTGATTTCTACGCCAATATATGCTAAAATTCTCCTTATTTTAAGAACATCTCACGCCCTTGAGCGAAGAACTGACAGAGACCGAACGCGAACAGATGCAGCGGCTGATGACGCTGCAGAAGGTGGTGTTTGTCATCGTGCTCAAGTGGGCGTGGCTGTTCGCGCTGCTTTTCGTCTTTCTCTTCGGCGCTTTTGCCGCGTATCTTACCTTCAGGGGGGCTAAAAGCGTCGGCCGCTTCACGGCGACCACGCGGCTCCTCTACAATCCGCGGAAGGTGGCGGACATCGAGATCATCAGCGACAAGCAGATCATGTCCATTCTCGACCGCGCCTCGCTCAAACGCGGCATCGCCGGCAAGGTCGACATGCCGCAGGCGGAGAAGGAGTGCCTTGCCTTCGACATCACGATCAAGCAGGAGAAGAAGCCGACCAACCTCTTCACCCTGACCGCCGCGTCGCAGTCGTGGAAGGGGGCGGTCAAGAAGGTGAACGCCTACGCCGAGGCGCTGATCAACGAATACGCGGCATACCGCGCGAAAGACCTCGAGGCCTGGGGCGCGTCGATCCGGGACCGCAAGGCGAAGCTCCTGGAGGAACTTTCCGAGATCGAGGCCGCCGAGACCAAGCTCAAGGCTAAGACGAGCGTCATGGCTCCGCAGGACGCCCTTGTCGCCATCAACGCGCTCATGTCCGACCAGCGCAAGAACGCTTCGGCCATCGGCGTGGAGCTGGCGAACGAGGAGCTGAAGAAGAAGCGGCTGGAGCAGATCGTAGGCACGGCCGGGACCGTGATCACCGAGAATGCGCAGGCGATCCGCAAGCGCGCGGAGGCGATAGCGGCGGTCGAAAAGGAGCTGAAGTCGCTGCGCGAGAAGTACACCGACATCAACCCGAAGGTGGCGGGCAAGCTGGAGGAGCGCGAGCAGTACGTCAGGGAGATGCAGGAGTTCCTGAAGGCCAAGGGCGTGGAGGACCTGAACCTCGACGATCTCGACCAGCTGGAGAAGTCTGCCGGCGAGCTCGCCGAGTGCCTCACGCGCATGTCCGCGCTCGCCGAAAAGCGCCGCGCGGTGGAGCAGGAGCTTGCCGACAACGACAAGCGCGCGGCGGAGCTGGCGGCGCTGATTCCCGAATACGAGCGGCTCCAGACGCACCGGTCGGACATCGCCGCGTCGATCCGCGAGCTGGAGGAGAAGCTCAGCAACATCACCTACCTCTCCGGCGCGCTGAAAAACGACCTCAGGCAGATCGAGCATGCGGGCGGGTCGAGCGACAAGGGTCCGTTCGGCACGAAGCAGCTCGTCCTGTCCCTCGGCGCCGCCGGGGTGTGCCTGTTCGTCGCCATGCTGTGGGTCGTCGCGCTGGAGCTGGTGTTCGGCAAGGTGCGCGGCGGACGGGAGATCGAGGCGTATCCCGCCATTTCGTTCCTTGGCTCGCTGCCGATTCCCGGAGCCATGCCGGAGGACGAGGACCGCGAGGTTATGGGCGTGGTGGCGCTGAAGATGCTCCTTTCCGCCGAAAAGACCCCCGTCGTGCTTGTGTGCCGGCTGCCCGGCGTGGAAATCCGCGAGGACTTCTCGCACATCGTGGACTCCACCGCGCTGATGTCGGGCGTGAACTCCTTCATGCTCGACGTCGTCTCCAGCGCTAACTTCGACCCGCCCAAGGACGCCGAGCAGATGATCGGCGTCATGCGCAGCGGCGCGCACGGCTGGTTCCCGACGGCCAACCGGTTTGCGATGGCTCCGACGGAGCTGCAGATACTGCAGGCGGACCTCGCGGAGCTGAAGAACTCCTACGGCAACATCTTCGTCAGGATGGAAGGCGGCGTCCGCATCGGCGGCACCTTCTTCGACCAGCTGCTCGGGCTCTGCGACGCCGTCATCCTCCACGTCGGCGCCGGCCAGACGCCGCGCTCGGTGTTCGGCTACGTGCGCCGGCACGTCGCCAACTCCGGCAAGGCGATCATGGCGATGGCCTCCGGCGGCGACGTCAAGACCGTCAGAAGGGAAATGGAGGCCAGGCTGTGAAGCGAATCGCCGCGATCCTCGCCGCCGCGCTGCTGGCCGGCTGCTACTTCGACCGGATGACGACGAACTACAACGACGTGTTCGAGATCACCAACACCGACGACGACAACGCCGTGATCGACGAGAGCGGACGCACGGCGGAGGACGAGGCGCGGGTCAGGAAGCGCCTCATGGAGCTCGAGATGGAGGAGGAGCCCGCCTACCACATGAACGCCGGCGACCAGATCGAGATCCGCGTCTACGACCACCCAGACCTCGGAATGAGGACGCGCATCGGACCGGACGGAATGGTCGGCATGGCGTTCATGGGCCAGGTGAAGCTGAGTGGGCAGACGATCGCCCAGGGCTCCGAGTGCATACGCGAGGGGCTCGCCCCGTACGTCAAGAACCCGGTCGTGAGCATAACCATCCTCGACGTGCAGAGCGAGACGGCGACGATCGCCGGCGCCTGCGCGAAGCCGGGGGTCTACGGCATCTCGAACTCGACGCGCCTCGCCGACTTCTACGCGATGGCCGGGTCGAGCGCCGAAAGGCTCTTCAACGGCGTCGACGTCGATGTCGCGGACCTCGAGCACTCGCTGTTCGTCCGGAAGGGCGAGCTGCTGCCGGTGGACTTCGTCAAGGCGATCAGCAAGGGCGACATGCTCCACAACATCCGCGTCCGCAAGGGCGACTACGTTTTCATCGCCCAGCGCATGGAGGCGTCGGTCATAATCTGCGGCGAGGTCAAGAATCCGCACAAGCGCCTGTTCGAGGCCGGAATGGGGCTCATAGAGACCCTTACGGCGGCAGGGTGGATGAAGGACACCCACTGGAGCCATGTCATCATAATCAGGGACGGCCTCGCGCACCCGAAGCTCTACAAGGTCGACGTGGACGGAATCCTCGCCGGGAAGTGCCGCAACGTCCCGCTCAAGGCCGGCGACATCGTCTACGTGCCGAAGGACACCATGTCGGAGTACAACGTGTTCGTCAACAAGCTCATGCCGTCGGCGCAGATATTCAGCCTCGTCGCCGGCCGGGCCTCCGCGGTCGGCCTAAGCCCGAGCAACTGACGGCATGAAGTACGCGGTCTTCGCCATAGCCATGATGGGCGTGCCTCCGCTCGCCTTCATCATCTCGCTCAACCGCTCGTGGACGAAGTACGCGATCTGGGCGATGATCGCGGCGCTCGCGGCGTACCAGGCCACGGCGATCAACTTCTTCTCCAACGAGTGGTACCGCGGCACCTCGCGCGGCATGGAGGTGAGCGTCATCTACCTCTTCGCCGCCGCGATGCTGATCACGGCCGCGATCAAGCGCCGGCTGCCGAAGCTCGTCCCCTCCGTCGGCGCGGCGCTTTTCGTCGTCTACTTCCTCCTCTGCCTGCCGTCCTGGTCGACCGCCGAGAGCAAGCTCTTCGCGTGGATGGAGATCTGGAAGATGATCATGCTCTACATGACCTATCTTTCCGTCCGGGCGTATCTCGGCCTCACGGACGACGTCAAGGCGCTGATGAAGGGCCTTGCCGTGTTCGCGGTCTTCAACTTCCTGCTGATCGTCAAGGACCATTTCTCCGGCGTCTACCAGCCGCACGGCGTCTTTCCCCACCAGAACGGCCTGGCGATGGGGATGCACCTCTTCGCCAACCTCTTCTTCGCCTGCTTCCTCGCCCGGGGCTGGCGCGGGCCGTTGCTGAACACTTTCGCGTTCATAGCGGCGTCCGCCTGCATCGTCAGGACGTATTCCCGCGGCGCGCTCGCGATGATCCCCCCGTCGTTCGCGGTCACCTTCGCGCTCATGCTCTTCGCCGGGCTCGACGTCCCGAAGCGCCGTGTCTTCATGCGGATCCTGCCGATCGCAGCCGTCGGCTTCATCGGGCTCGCCGCCATGCTGCCGCGCATCATCGAGCGCTTCGAAAGCGCGCCGGAGGCGTCGAAGAACACGCGTCTGGAACTGGCCCTCTGCGCCAAGGAGATGATCGACGACGAGCCGTGGCGGGGAGTGGGCATCAACAACTGGGGCATCAAGATCAACCCGCCCTACGAATACGCCGAGCGCGCCGGGCGCAACACCAACCGCGACGAGGAATTCCGCGACGGCATCGTCGAGACCGTCTACCTGCTCGTCGGCGCCGAGTGCGGCATCCCCGCGCTCGCGGCGATGCTCGTGTGGTTCTTCTACTACCTCCTCATCGCGTGCCGGCTGGTGAAGAAGCTGAAGGGCACGCCATACGCCGCGATACCGGCGGGGCTTGCGGGCGGCCTTGTCGCCTGCTACCTGCAAAGCTGCCTCGAATGGGTGCTCAGGCAGCAGATGAACCTCATCCTCCTCATGATCTTCTTCGCCGTTCTCGACCACCTGAACAAGAACGCCGCGCGAATCGCGGCCGAAGCGCGGGGAGGCGGCCATGCATAGCCTCGCAGTCCTCGTCGCCGCGTCGATGCTGCGCTTCCTCGACCCGTATACGTCGCTCTACCAGACCGACGACGACCGCGAGGGGCGCGCGCTTGCCGCGGAGCCGGGGTTCTGGAAGTCCGCGAACGGACAGAAGGACCCGCTCGCGAAGAATCCCGAGGCGAGGATAATGTACAACGTGTTCCGCGCGAGCGAAAAGCCGTTTCCGGAATACGACCCCGCGAAGCCGAGCCCGCTATTCAAGCTGAACCAGGTCGGCTACGCCCCGGACCAGCCGAAGTTCGCCTACATGGGCGCATGGCTCGGCCCGAAGCTCGGCGCGTGGAAGCCGCATGAAGTAATGGGCAAGTGGGAACTGGTGGACTCCGCCACGCTTGCGCCGGTCGTCCCTGCCGTCCCGTTTGCACCGCCCCGCCACCGCGTCGACGACGCCGCCAACAAGGAGGGCGCTCCCTTCACCGGCGAGTACACCTACGAGCTGGACTTCTCGTCCGTCACCAACGAAGGCACCTTCTTCATCCGCGTCGACGGCGTCGGCAGGAGCGACGACTTCCGCATCTCAAGCGGCGCGGTCGAGGACGCTTTCCGCGTCCACATGGGCGGCCTCTACCAGAAGCGCTGCGGCATCGCGAAGACCGAGCCGTACACCCACTGGACATCCGGCGCGTGCCACACCAGCGTCGTGCGCGGCTATTTCGCGCCGGAGGAGGGGAAGCTCCCCAAGGACGTCCGCTGGTTCGACATCATCGCGCAGAACACGGACTGGGCCAACGGCGAGCGCATCGCAGTCTCCGGCGGATGGCACGACGCGGCAGACTTCGACCGTCGCCCCGCGCACCTCGCGATCGTGAACGACCTCTGCGCCGTCTATCTGATGAAGCCGGACAATTTCCGCGACGGACAGCTCGCGATCCCCGAGAACGCGAACGGCATCCCCGACATTCTCGACGAGGCGGAGTGGGGACTTCGGCATCTCCTCGCCGTCCAGTGGAAGGACGGCCGCGTCGGCACCTGGATCGAGACGACGCGTCATCCGCGCCCCGGCGAATCCGCCGAGGACGATGCGCTCAAGTACGCCGTCTCTCGCGCGACGCGCTCGAGCACCCTCGCCTACGCCGCGCACGCCGCGCTCCTCGCGCGCTGCCACGAGTCGTTCCGCGCGAAGTACCTCGACTCCGCGAAGCGCGCCTGGGAATCCTTCCTGCGCCAGCCGCCGTCGAATGGGACGTTCTACCTGACGAGGAAGAAGGGCCTGTTCTCCACCGAAAACCGCGCCGTCGAATGGGAGGAGCCGAAGACGCTGCCGGCGAACATGCTCGTCAAGGCGGCGGTGAATCTTGCCGCGCTCACCGGCGAGAAGTCGTATCTCGACGAGCTCGCGCGGCGGCAGCAGGAGGCGCTGGCGGATTTCAAAAAGAACGAATGGAGATGGGGCGCGCTTTCCTTCTCCGGCGAGATCGCGTTGGGTTTGCCGTCCGAGGCGAAGTGGCTGGAGAAGGAGTGGCGGCGCAAGGTCGAGAACCGCGCCAACGACATGGTGAAGGAAGTGGAGGGCGCCTACGCCTACCGGTGCCCGTGGTACTTTCCCGGAAAAGGCTGGTGCCACGCGATGAGCTGGGGACAGAGCCATCCGCTCCGCCGCGCGCAGACGCTGATCGCCGCACACGCGCTTTCGGGGAAGGCGAAATACCTTGACGCCGCCTTTGCCGCGCTCGACTTCCACAACGGATGCAATCCGCAGGGGACGACGCTCACGAGCGGCCTCGGGCGCGTCTATCCCGTTTCGTTCCTCGACCTGCCCTCGTATGTCGATGGCATAGCCGAGTACGTACCGGGGATAACGCCGTACCGCTGGAACTACGGCATGCCGGCGAAGGCGGTGGAGATGGTATACGGCGGCGACAAGGCGCTCGCGACGAAGTGCCCGATCTGGCGCCGCTGGGGCAATCTCGAGAACCAGACGGTCGCCGCGAGCGAGTATACCGTCTGGGAGACGATCGCGCCGGCCGCGTCGGTGTGCGGATACCTGCTTTCCGCCACCGGAACGCCTCCGCCCGTGCGTCCCGCGCCGGCGGACGACGTGAGGAAGCTTCCCGGCTACTGGACGATGCCGTAGCCATGTGGATGTCGGCCGTCGAATGTCGAATGTCAAAGGCAAAGAACAACATGGACAAAGCAATCAATACAACAGTGGTTACTGCGGGCGACCGGGCGTTTGCCTGGGGTTCGCTGCTGCTCGTGGCGAGCATGCGCAGAAACGGCATGATGCACCCGGTCGTCGTCGGCACGACCGGCTGGACCGACGACCAGAAGTCCCGCGTCGCCTCGCTCGGCGGCGTCACGCTCAGGGAGCTGCCGCCTTCGCGCCAGTGCGTGACCTGCCAGAAGCCGATGCTGATGAACCTCGACGAGATCGGGACCGACTGGGTCTGCTGGGCAGACTCGGACGGCGCGTTCGTCGGCGACTGCTCCGAGTGGCTGGAAGGGGACAGCCCCGACGAGATCGTCATCCGCAAGTACAGCCCGCCGCCGGACGACTTCACTGGCGCGACGCTGGAGACGTGGCGGCGCGACGTGGAGAAGCACTGCGGCGTCGCGCTGGAGGAGAGTCGCTATCCGACGCGCATGAACGCGCCGTTCATCGTCCTTCACCGCAAGTGGCGGCCGTTCCTCGAGCGCTGGCAGCGGCAGATCGGCTGCGTCCTTCCCGCGGACGTCGCGATCATCATGAAGCACGGCTCGCCGTATTTCCAGACCGACGAGAGCGTCCTCGGGAGCCTCCTCTGCTTTGACCCCGGCGCGCCGAAGGTGACCGAGAGCTACAAGGCCAACGGCAGCGTCGACAAAACCCGCTACTTCGCCCACTTCGCCTACAACCCGAAGCCGTGGCAGATGTGGAACTCGTATTCGCTGAAGTGGCGCGACGTCGTCATGCCCGTGGCGGACTGGCTGGTGGAGAATGGCGTTGTCAGGCCCGCCGACCTGCCGCTGCCGCTGCGCCGGGGCTGGTGGCCGCTCTGCCGCGCCACCGCGCCGCTCGCCCCATGGGTCTGGCGCGGGATCAAGCTCAAAAGGAAGCTGTTCAAGGCATGAAGCTCGACTTCAAGAAGAATGTAAAAAGGAACATGGCGGCGAATGCGCTTTCGAGCGGAATCCGCCTCCTCTTCCCGTTCCTCAACCGCACGCTCTTCCTCTGGCTCCTCGGGCCGGCGTACCTTGGCCTGAACGGGCTCTTCGGCTCGATCCTCGGCGTCCTCATGCTCGCCGAGCTCGGATTCGGCACTGCCGTCGTCTGCTCGATGTACAAGCCGGTCGCGGACGACGACCGCGAGCTTTTGTGCGCGTACCTGAAGTTCTACCGCTCCGTCTACCGCTGGGTCGGCACTGTCATCTTCGTTGGCGGGCTCGCGCTTCTTCCGTTCCTCGACAGCCTCGTCCACGGCAGCGTCCCGCCGGACATCGACCTGAGGGTCCTCTACGTCATCCACCTCGTCAACACGGCGGCGAGCTACTTCCTCTTCGCGTACCGCGGCGTCGTGCTTGGCGCCCACCACCGCAACGACGTCATCACCAACATCCGCACCGGCGTCTCGGTCGCCCAGTATGTAGCGGTGTTCCTCATCCTGCTCGTCACGCGCAACTACTACCACTACGTCCTCGCCACCGTCGTCTTCACCGTCCTGCAGAACGTGCTGCTCGTGAAGGCCTCGCGCCGGCTCTTCCCCGACATCGAGCCGCGCGGGCGGCTTTCGCCGGAGCTCCGCCGCCGCGTCGTCTCGGATGTGAAGTCCATCTTCATGCACAAGGTCGGCGGCGTCATCACCCATTCGACCGACAACCTCGTCGTCTCCGCGTTTCTCGGCCTTGTCGCCGTCGCCGCCTACGGCAACTACTACTACGTGGTCACGGCGGTCACCGGGCTCGTGTCGGTGGTCTACTCCTCCATGACCGGCGGCTTCGGCAACAAGATCCACACCGAGTCGAAGGAGGAGAACTTCCGCCTCTTCATGAAGATGAACCGGCTCTCCCTGGCGGTCGTCGTCCTGTGCTCGGCGGCGATGGCCGGACTATACCAGCCGTTCATGCGCGTCTGGACGAAGAACGACCCCGTCTTGGTGCGCCACGCGATGACTCCCATCCTGATGGTGCTCTACTTCTACGTCATGGAGTCGCGTCAGGTGCTGCTCTCGTTCAAGTCCGCCGCCGCCATCTGGCGCCAGGACCGCTGGAAGCCGATTGTTGCCGGCGCCGTCAACCTCGCGACGAACATCCTCTTCGTCGTCTTCCTGCCCGACGCGTACAAGCTCGACGGCGTCATCCTCTCCACCATCATCGGCTTCGTGCTCATCCAGATTCCGTGGGAGTCGCACGTCGTCTTCACGGCTTTCTTCGGCAGGAGCGAGTCCCGCGCCTACTGGCGCCAGCAGGCGGCGTTCGCAGCGCTCGCGTTCGCGCTCTGCACGGCGGCGTGGTACGCCTGCCGTGCCGTTCTGTCGGCATTTATGGTATAATACCCGCAAGTAAACCGGAGCAGACGCAATGGGCGATGCCAAAAAAGGTGGGAATGCGGCGGACGGCGGCGCGCAGAGAAGATATCTGACGACGCTTCAGGCGTGGGCGCTTTCGTTCGGGTGCGCCGTCGGCTGGGGCGCGTTCGTGATGCCGGGGACGGCCTTCCTGCCGGTCGCGGGGCCGCTTGGCAGCGTCATCGGGCTCGGCGTCGGCGCGCTGGTCATGTTCGTCATCGGGCGGAACTACCACTACCTCATCCAGAACTTCCCCGACGCCGGCGGCGCCTACGGCTACGTGAAGCGCGTCTGCGGCGGCGACCACGGCTACATCTGCGGCTGGTTCCTCATCCTCACCTACGTCGCCATCGCCTGGGCCAACGCCACCGCGCTCGCGCTCATTGGCCGCCATCTCCTCGGCGGATTCTTCAGCTTCGGCTTCAGGTACGAGATTTCCGGCTACGATGTCTACGCCGGCGAGATTCTCCTTTCGACCGCGGCGCTTCTTCTCGTCGGCGGCCTGTTCCTCTGCGGCAAGCGCCTCGCCGCCCGCGTCCAGACCTTCTTCGCGCTCGTCCTCGCCGCCGGCATCGCGGTGTGCGCGGCGGCCGTGATGGCGAAGCACCAGGGCGGGCTCGCGTCCTTCGCCCCCGCGTTCGCCGGCGGCAGGCCGCCGATCCTCCAGATCGTCGCGGTGGTGGCGCTCGCGCCCTGGGCGTTCGTCGGGTTCGAGTCGATCTCCCACTCTGCCGAGGAGTTCGCCTTTCCGCGCTGGCGCACGGTGCGCGTCATCGTCATTTCCCTGCTCGCGGCGGCCGCGGCCTACATCCTGCTCACCCTCGTGGCCGCCTCCTCCTGCCCGCCGGGCTTCAACGGCTGGCGCGACTACATGGCCGCGCGCGGCGGACTCGACGGCCTGGCGGCGCTGCCCGTGTTCAATGCCGTCGCCGCCGCGGTCGGCAGGCCCGCTCTTGTCCTCCTCTGCCTCACCGCGATCGCCGCGATTGCGACCGGCATCGTCGGCCACGTCGTCGCCGCGAGCCGTCTCCTCTACGCGATGTCGCGCGACGGACTGCTCTGGGGCGCTTTCGCGAAGCTGGACCGCGACGGAAGCCCGCGCAACGCCATCCTCGCCATAATCGCCGTCTCGTGCCTCGTTCCCTTCGTCGGGCGCACGGCGGTCGGCTGGATCGTGGACGTCACGACCATCGGCGCGAGCATCGCCTACGGATACACCTCCTTCTGCACGTTCGTGGTCGCGAAGGGGGAAAGGCGCCTCTTCGTGATGGCGAGCGGATGCGCGGGACTCGCCATCTCCGCTGCGTTCCTGGTGTATTTCCTCGTGCCAAACTTCTGGGTGGTGGACGCGCTCGCGCCGGAGTCGTACCTCATCCTCTCCGCCTGGAGCATTGTCGGCATCGTCGTCTTCCGCGTTGTGTTCGGGCGCGACCGCAACGGCAAAATCGGCACTTCGACCATTGCCTGGGTCGTGCTCCTCTTCTTCATCCTGTTCTTCGGACACATGTGGAGCCGCCAGAAGGAGCGCGACGTCACCAACGCCGTCGTCACGGAGATCCACGAACGCTACGCGCCTGTCGACAGGGACGGGAACGTCACGTCCGAGGAGGCCGAGGCGGCGGGCTTCCTCGAACGCCAGAAGGAGTGGGTCGACGATACGCTTACGCGCAACAACCTCGTGCAGATAGTCTTCGCGCTCATCGCGCTCGTCATGATGTACAGCATCTACTCCGTCGTCTCCAGCCGGGAGAAGGAGGCCGCGAAGGCGAAGGGATATTTCTTCTCGACCATAAGCCACGACATCAGAACTCCCCTCAACGCCATCGTGGGGTTCTCCCAGATGCTGCAGATGGGCTTCAGGACCAAGGAGGAGGCCGACGAGGCGGTGCAGTCCATCCTCACGAGCAGCAGGTCGCTCCTTTCGCTCGTCAACGACATCCTCGACCTCTCCCGGCGCGACTCGCGCCATGCCGAGGTCTCGCTTTCGCCGACCGACTGCCATGCGCTCCTCCACGAGATCGAGGAGGCGTTCAGGGTGGGGGCGTCCAAGCCCGGCGTCGACATCCGCGACGCGACCGGCGACATCCCGTCGCTCATGGTGGACTCCCTGCGCCTGAGGCACATCGTGTTCAATCTCGTCGCGAACGCCGTCAAGTTCACGGAGCGCGGCTATGTCGAGCTGCGCGCCGGCTTCGACCGCGTCGACGCCACCGGCGACATGGGAACGCTCGTCATCGAGATCGAGGACACCGGCGTCGGCATCAGCGACGAGGACAAGCTCAAGATCGACTCGCCCTACGTTCAGACGGCCTCGAAAATCTCGCGCAACGGTGGCACGGGCCTCGGCCTCGCCGTCTGCCGACAGTTCGCCGAGGCGATGGGCGGCTCGATGACCTTCGAGTCGGAGCTCGGCAAGGGCTCGACCTTCCGCATCACGGTTCCGGGGGTGAGGGTGGCGCAGACCGAGGGCGCCCCCACCAAGCCATCCGCCTTCGCCAAGGCTGCGGCGGACAAGCCCAACCACCCAGCCGCCCAGCCATCTAACCACCCGACCACGCACCCACGCGTCCTTCTCGTCGACGACGCCAAGATGAACCTCACCGTCCTCAAGGCGCTCATGAAGAAGCTCGGGACCTTCGAGCTCGAAACCGCGATGGACGGCAAAGAGGCGCTTGCGCGGCTCCAGAATCCCGACCTGCCGGCGTTTGACGCGGTCCTAACCGACATGTGGATGCCGGAGCTCGACGGCGCCGGCCTCGTCGCGGCGATCCGCGCCGATCCGCGGCTGGCGAAGCTGCCAGTCCACGTCATCACCGCCGACGTCGAGCTGCAGGAGACGTTCGCCGAGAAGGGGTTCGACAGCATCATCCTGAAGCCGGTCACGCTCGCGCTCCTGAGACCGCTTTTCGTCCTCTCGGGCCGCCAGCCTGCAGAGACGCCGGCATCGCCCTCGATCACCGGCCGTTGCTGATATGAACATGGAAAAGATAGACTTCGTGCTGCCGTGGGTCGACGGCTCCGATCCAGCGTGGCTCGCCGAGAAGCGCCGGTACGCAAGCGGCGGCGTGGCCGTGCCGTGCGCCGGCGGCGAGGCCAACGCCGAATGCCGCTACCGCGACAGCGGACTGCTGAAGTATTGGTTCCGCGCCGTGGAGAAGTTCGCGCCGTGGGTGAACCGCGTGTTCTTCGTCACCTGCGGACAGAAGCCGGACTGGCTGGACGAGTCGAACCCGAAGCTGCGGCTCGTGAACCACGCCGAATACATCCCCGCGGAATATCTGCCGACGTTCCATTCCGACACCATCGAAATGAACCTCCACCGCCTCCCCGACCTCTCCGAACGGTTCGTGCTCTTCAACGACGACACTTTCCTGCTGCGCCCGGTCGCCCCAGGCTTCTTCTTCAGGAAGGGTCTGCCGGTGATCCCCTGCGACCTCGGGATTCCGCGCTGGATCGGCTGTAGCAACATCAGCCGCGTCGTGGTCAACAACGCCGGCGTGCTGAAGCGGGGACTGGACGTGGAGCGGCTTGTGCGGAAGAACCTCTGGAAGTTCGCCAACGTGCGCGCCCTTGGCCTCGCCCGTGCGGTCAAGAACGTGGCTTCGTTCGCGGTCAACCGGGTGTGGATCCCCGGCACCTTCGGGCACCTGCCGATGCCGCACCTCAAGTCGACGTTCGAGGAGATCTGGCGCTCGCAGCCACGGGTCATGGACAGGACCTCGCGCAGCCGCTTCCGCATCGACGACGGCGTGAACCACTGGCTGGCAAGCGCGTGGAATGCGGTGTCCGGGCGGTTCTGTCCGGCCAACGAGAAGCGTCGCGGCGAGTTCGTTTCCTTCGACGAAAAGACGCTCGCCGGCGTGTGCGGAATCGTGCGCAGGCAGGGCTGTCCGCAGCTCTGCCTCAACGACCGCGGCGACGACGTCACCCCCGAGCGCTGCTTCGCGGAGATCGCCAGTGCCTTCGAGTCCGTCCTCCCCGAGAAGTCGTCCTTTGAAAAGCCGAAAGGCTGAAACCTTTCAACCTCTCAACTTTTCAACCTTTCAACCTTTCAACTTTTCAACCTATTTGCCAAGCGCGTCCCTCGCGCTCGTGAGCGGGTTGTAGACGCACAGGAAGAAGGCGTCGGCGAGCCACGCCAGCGATGGATGCCGCGCGAAGAGCTTCACGAACCGCGCGGCGATGCGGCGCGGGCGCGACGCGGCGCGGACGAGCGCGTCGAAGTCTCCAGTGCCGTCCGCGAATACCTTCCCGAGCGTCTCGCACCTGGACGAGCGCGGCGCCCCACGCATGGCGCGCGGAGAGAACCAGTAGTAGAATATCCACGTCAGCCAGTGGCGGGCCCAGTATGCCGAGATCCGCCGGTCGAAGCCGGGCTCCGCCGACACCTTGGCATGGAACGCCAGGAGCGACTTCAGGATGGCGGCATAGTCCTTCAGGAAGTAGTCCGTCTTCTTCGCGAGCGTCGACACCGACCCGGTCCTGATCCTGTAGAGGTAGAACGGCTCGTGGATCGGCACGACGCGTTTCGCGAGGTAGAGCGCGCGCGGCGCGAACTCGCTGTCCTGCCGTTTCATGCCGTACAGGCACTTGAGATCGTTGGCGACCAGGTGCTCTCGCCGGAACACCGAGAGCTGGAGCATCGGACATGGTTCGCGGTGGGCGGCGTAGATCTTGAGCATCGCCTCGGGGCCGGTCAGCTCGTCCGAGAAGCCTGCTGGGTAGTTGTCCCTGAGCGGCGCCTCGCCGCCGTGCACCTCGTCGATGACCGGCATTGCGCAGGGGTAGATGTCGGCCCCGGGGCGGGCGGCGATCTTGTCGTGGAGGCGCTGGAGCGAGCCGTCGGCGATGGTGTCGTCGCCGTCGAGGAAGATGAGGTATTCGCCGGTCGCCCGGTCGATGCCGGCGTTGCGCGAGGCGGAGCAGGAGCCGGAGCGCGGACCGGTGAAGACCTTGAAGCGCGGGTCCTTCGCCGCGTATTCGCGCACCACCTCCTCCGTCCTGTCCTTGGATGTTTCGACCCCGAGCAGGCACTCCCAGTCCCTAAAGTCCTGCCTCAGCACGGAGTCAAGGCATTCGCGCACATACGGCTCCACGTCGCAGCATGGAACTATTATCGAGAAAAACGGTTCTGTCTTTTCTTTCGTCATTGTCTGCGCGAATATTACCATAAAATGGCGCAGCGTGTCAAATCCGCGCCCTGCCGCCCAAAGATTCCAAATTTGGGGAGGGACGCGCCCCGTCGCGTCCGCCGCGGGGGTGGATTGTCTCACGCAGAGGCGCAGAGAGCGCAGAGGTGGCGAATTGAGACAAGTCTCCCCCTTTCCCCCGCAGGCTGCGGGAGAGGCATCGTAGCGGCATGGAGCTCGGGACGCCGTTTCCCGTCGCGTTTCAGGCTACGAGGTGGAAACGCCGCATCCGGAACGCGCCGACCGCGACGCGCGGCACCGACGCAAGGCCAAGGACGAGGATCGCCACGAAGAGCATCTTGGCCCACATCTCCTGAGAGGGCTTGCGGCAGCCGTCCGAGAGGCGCGAGAGGACGCCCGTGTCGAACACCTGCCACAGCGTGTAGGCGATCTGCATGAGGACGTGGTAGTTCCGCCCCGCCGTGTCGTCGTTGCAGAAGGTGTGCTCGAGGCCGAACCCGCCGTGCTTTTCGACGCGGAAGCCGGCCTCAATGTTCCAGCGCCGCCGCCCCCACGCCGCGACGACGAGCGCGCGCTTGGCGTCCGACACCTCGAAGCTCGTCGCGAACGCCCCGTCGTAGCGCCCGCCGTCCTCGGACGCCTCCCGGCCGAAGTACGTCACGACGCGGAAGTCCTCCCCCTCGCCGAGGTCGTACGCGCACTCCATCGCATCCACCCACGAGACGACGCCGACGGTCTTCCCTGCGCCGGACTCGTCCTTGGCCTTCACCCAGTCCCGCCCTCCGACGCGCAGCTTCGCAGACTGCACCGCCTTGTACACCTTGGGCATCGCGCCCTCCTTGAAGGTGAGTATGAACTCCCACTTGTTCCTGCTGCAGATGTCCATTATGGGATGGCTGCAGTAGAGCGCGTCCCCGACGATGCAGAACGCCTGCCTCGGAAAGAGCTTCCTGAGCCTCGCCGCGAGGCGTTCGAACGCCCTGTACTCGCAGTCCTGCTTCTCCTTCTCGGAGTCGTACGCCTCCACGGCCTCCGTGAGAAGCGGGATGTTCCATCCCCACGGCGTTATGATCCGCGCCTCGAGGGCGTACCTGCGCTTCTCCCTGTCGGACAGGCCCGAACCGCGCTTGCGCTCGCAGAGCGTGCCGTCCACCGCCACGCAGAGGCATCCCCAGAGCATGGCGTCCCTGAACCACCTCGAGCGGATCAGGTACCTGACGAGCTGCACGAGGACCCGCTCCAGGGCCGCTGTCTCGACCTGCGCAAGGAAGTTGCGGCACGTCTGCGAACAGGCGGTGTGGAGGTCGGGGCCGTCGTCGTAGCGCTGGCCAGAAAGCGCGAACACGCTCTTCGAGTAGGCGCGGGCGTTGCGCGTCATGTCCATCTGGTTGCGGCTCCTCAGGTGCTGGAAGAACCCGAGGATCACCGTCCAGTGCAGGGTAAGCCCCGTGTAGGCGCAGTCCTCGTCCCTCCGCCTCCCGACGAGGCCGACGAGAAGCGGGTTCAGGACCTGCCGGAACGGCTCGACGAAGCCCCTGAGGGCCTTCAGCGCTTCCGCCCAGTCCGGCTGCGCGGCCGGGGGCCTGCCGAAGAACTTGAACTTGTGCTGCCCCCAGTCGCCGCCTTTCTCGGCGCAGAGGACGCGAGGATTGACCTTGAACAGTCGCCCAGCTCCTTCAAAAGGCCCTTCGCCTCCTTCCAGCGCCGGATCCAGCCCCGCACCTCCTCCACCGAGGACATGGGCACGTAGAGCGTCTGCGTCCTCCCGTTGACCTTCCGCGTCAGGTGCCAGTGGGCCGCAGAGCCCGCCGTCACGCGGGAGAGCGAGCCCTCGATCACCTGTCCTTCCCCGAGCAGCCTCTTCAGCCTGCTCGCCACCCGCCTGTAGGCGGCCGTCTTTCTCGTTTTTTTAATCATAGGCGTAATTATACTTATATTTTCGTGGAAAGTCAAGGGGGTAGACGACATTTTTTCAAAAAAAGTTTTCGGGGCGTTCCGGCGAAACCGCCGGAACGCCCCGAAGCAGACGGCCCAAGGCCGCCGTCAGATATTGCGACTTATTCTACTTTTGGAATCATTGCCTGCCGCCAGCGACTTTCGCAGCGCTCTGCGCATGAAAAGTTGAAAGTTGGAAGGCGTTTTTTTTGTTGCCGCTGGTTATACCATTTTCGTCCGAGATATGCTATAATCCGCTTCTATGAAAGCACGAATCTACATTCTGGTGCTGGCGACGCTGGCGACAACGGCGTTTTCCGGCGCGCGGGGCGATTCCCCGCCGGCCGCCGGCGAGACGCGCAAGACCGGCGAAACGCGGGTCGTGACGCTTCCCGGCGGCGCGAAGATGGAGATGATATGGTGTGCGCCCGGGTCGTTCAGGATGGGCAGCCCGGACGACGAGCACGGGCACATCTCGAACGAGCCGCTTCACTCGGTGACGCTCACGAAGGGATTTTGGCTCGGCAAGTACGAGGTCACCCAGAGCCAGTGGGAGAGCGTGATGCGGAGCAACCACTCCCGCTTCAGAAACGGAGACAGTCCCGTAGAGAACGTCTCGTGGTACGACTGCGAGGCGTTTGTCAAGCGCGTGAACCCGGCGTTCGGCGGCAAGGCGCGCCTTCCGACCGAGGCGGAGTGGGAATACGCCTGCCGCGCCGGCAGCGATGCGCCGTTCGCGGGCAGCGGAGTGGTGTCGGAGATGGCGTGGTACGACGAGAACAGCGAGCACCACACGCACGAGGTGGGGGAAAACAAGCCGAACGCGTGGGGCTTCTACGACATGCACGGAAACGTCCTGGAGTGGTGCTCGGACTGGTTCTCCAATCCGAAGAGCGACGCGGTCAACCCCAAGGGCCCTCCTTCCGGGTCGTTCAAGATGCTGCGCGGCGGCTGCTGGTTCTTCCTCGGCACCGACTGCCGCTGCGCCTACAGGCTCAAGCGCGAGCCCACCCTGCGCAACTGCATCTTCGGCTTTCGCCTCGCCTGCTCCGATTCTGACGCCATGTCCTCGATGCCGCTCGCCCAGCAGAAATGAAGAATCCGATCCCAGCCCTGCTTGTCGCCGCTGCCGTGTTGTCCGGCTGCCGTTCGCCGTATGACTACATGGAGAACTGGCTGGTGCGCGAGGACGCGGTGCGGGCCTTCTCGGTTCCGGTCGACGTGATCTACGTCCAGGACCAGTTGTATGTCGACCTGACCGCCCTGCCCAAGATGCAGTCGACTGCGCTGGACGCCGTCGGCAGAGGCAAGCTCGACGGATTCGCCCGCGTGTTCTCCCCCCTGATTGCCAACGAGGACGATGTCGAGAACGCCGTGAAGTGGTATGTGAAGCATCATAACAAGACGTGCAGACCGTTCGCGTTAATCGGCGAGGGTCGAGGGGGAGCGCTGCTGAAGGCATACGCCGAGGACAACGCCGACTGGCTCGAGGGGAAGGGAATGGTGGCGAGCTTCTTCTCGGAAGTCCCAGACGAGGATTTCGTCTCGAAGGAGATGATCCACACGATCAAGAACCGCGCGGCCGAGGTGCGCTACCGGCGGCAGTGGGGCAGGGACATGCCCGAGGGGATGCTCGGGGAATGATGGATTTCCTGAGAAGGCTCAAGCGGGCGCTGGTTTCCTTCCGGGAACGGGCGAAGATGCGGCGCGAGGCCTCGCGCGCGTTCCGCTACGACCGGTGGCAGTTCATGGCGAACGCGGGGGCGCTGCACCTCGACCGCATGTCCGCCGCGCGCGCCGA